>JAGVCC010000472.1 GCA_020059395.1 Chitinophagales bacterium
TAATAATAACTTAACTGCCGGCTGTATTGCAGCAGCATAAAAATACACAGCAGTATTAAAGCAGCAGTTTGTTTCAAGTGTTATTTGTTTGTGGCATAGTAAGGCTGCCACTGCTGCAAAGCAAACAAATTGTTATGTTAATCATTTGTTGTTATCCCGGCTGTATCGTTTTTAAAATTTGCAGTACAATCAAATATCTTTGCAACGCTTTTTTATGCTAACCCCCGTTTTAAATACATACAAAAATGCCTACAGCGGTTTAAACCAGCGCATGTGGTTATTAAGCCTCGTTATGCTTATAAACCGCAGCGGCACCATGGTGCTGCCCTTTATGACGCTGTACTGCAACAGCCGTGGTTATACAGCCGTGCAGGGTGGTATTGCGGTTGCCAGTTACGGTGTGGGTTCGCTGGCGGGGGCTTTTGTAGGCGGTAAACTAAGCGACCGTTTTGGTTTTTATTACCTGCAGTTTGTGTCTTTATTTTTGGGTGGCATCATGTTCATCATACTTGGGTATATGAACAGTTTTGTAAGCATTTGCAGCATGGTTTTTTTATCAAGTATGGTAAACGAAGCTTTTCGCCCTGCCAACTCCAGCGCTATTGCTTTTTACAGTACACCGCAAAACCGTACACAATCATTTTCATTAAACAGGCTGGCAATAAACATGGGCTGGGGTATAGGCAGCGCAATGGCCGGTGTACTTTCTGAAATAAGTTTTAAGCTGCTTTTTTGGGTAGATGGGTTAACCTGCATTACTTCTGCAGTAGTGCTGCTGTTAATACTGCCTAAGGTTTCTGTGGCGCAGCAGCATCATAACCACTCTCCGCATATTACGGGTGTAAAAAGGCAAAGCCCTTTTAAAGACAGTGCCTTTGTAATTTTTACCATGGTAACTACCTTGTTTGCCTTTTGCTTTTTTCAGTTGTTTACAACAGTGCCCTTGTATTTTAAAGAACAGCTGCAGCTTAGCAAGCCGGTTATTGGTATTATAATGGCCATGAACGGAATTATAATTGCACTTTTTGAAATGGTAATTGTTTTTAGAATGGAAGGCAGGCGGCCTTACCTGCGTTACATGCTGTATGGCACTTTAATTATGGCGCTTGCATTTTGTATGCTTAACATGCCGCTGCAAAACAGCGTTATGGTAGCCACCATTGCCATACTTACCATAACCGTGGCAGAAATTGTTGCCATGCCTTTTATGAACTCCTGGTACATTGCCCGTACCAAACCAGAAAACCGTGGGCAGTATGCCGCATTATACACCATGGCCTGGGGTGTTGCTCAGGTGGCAGGCAGCCTAAGCGGCACCAGCATTGTGCAGGCTATAGGCTTTACAAACCTATGGTGGATTATTGGCGGTATTTGTATTATGGCTGCATGGGGATATAATTTCTTACACACAAGGCAAAATAAACTTGGTTAATAAATCTCCAGTTAAATAAAATCAATTCATTCTAAAGGAAACAAATAATTGTAAAATAAAAGCTGCTGAATTTAAAATTCAAAACTCACTTTATCTTTCGGATTATCTAATCTGGTGCTTTTGCGGTTGCCATCTACAACAGTGTGTATAATTCCAATTTGGCTGGCTTTGCTTTCGTATAAAATATTGTTAGTAATATCAAGCTTGTTTACAGCCGTAATGTTTTTTACTTCGTAATAACTTAGTATGCCTTCTTCCTGCTGTTCGTAACCTAAAAAGGATAAAGTGGTGGTTTTGCTGTTCACTGCTATTTGCAGGTGTTTGGTTACATAATCACTCACCAGTTTATTCATAGCTGCTTTGTCTTTCGGCTTTAATAAATCCACATCGCCTTTATAAGTTTGGCGCAGTGCTTTTTCAAAATCATCAGTAAAAATTTTGCAGCTTACCTCTAAGCTTTTTTCTTTTGCGTTAAACTCAATTTCGGTTACACTTACAAAATAAGGATGTGTGGTGGTTGCAGTAAACACATTGCAAAAAAGTGTAACAGCACCTGTTGCCAACCATTTATATAAAATACCAGCCATTTAGCAAACCAATTAGTTAAAACAAATAAGTTTAAAGATATTTGAATGGCAAAACTAATACTAAAACACCGGTTGTAACCTTTCAATGCAGGATTTTACATTTTATTTTAAAGAAGGCTTGCAGCATATAATAAGTATTGATGCATTAGACCATATTTTATTTGTGGTGGCTTTAAGTGCTGTTTACCTGCTTGCCAACTGGAAACAGGTATTGGTTTTAGTTACTGCCTTTACCATTGGCCATTCTGTTACTCTTGCATTAAGTGCGTTTGATGTGGTGCGTATTAACGACAGGTTGGTGGAAATTTTAATACCCTGCACCATAATGGCTACAGCGGTATTTAATTTTTTACAAAAAGAGTACAGCCAAAAAAGCCTCCGGCTTAATTATTTTTTAGCCTTGTTTTTTGGCTTGATACACGGTTTGGGTTTTGCAAATGCACTACGTTTTATAATGGCCAAAGATCAAAGCATTGGCTGGAGTTTGCTGGCTTTTAATATTGGGCTTGAAGTGGGACAGATTTTGGTAGTAACATTAATTTTGCTGTTAAGCTTTGTTGCGGTGGATAAATTAAAACTGGGGAGAAAATGGTGGGTATGGGTTTTGTCGGCAATAGCTTTTTGCATAGCTTTAAAAATAGTGGTGGAGAGGTAGTGCCCGTAAGCCCATCCTTGAACTGCGTTCGTTCTCTTTGCAGAGAATCCCAGAGGGAATGGAAATGGAGAAGATAGTAGCGGAGATTAATATACTAATTTGCAAAAACACAATTAATCTTGATTAAAGCAAAATTGCTGAAATGCTTAATTACAAATGTTGATTTTATATTACTGTTTGGCCTCCTCTCTACGGGAGAGGGAAAGAGGGAGAGGCCGCTGATTACAAAAAAACTAAAAACACAATAACAAAAACCATGAAACAATTTACAGTCCTTGCATTTTTATGCATTGCTTTTACAGGTGTTTTTGCGCAGGATATCCGCAACAACCCCGGCAGCAACCACGGTAACCGTTTTGAACAGTTGGGCACTATACTGCCTACACCAAACGAATATCGTACAGCAAGTGGTGCACCAGGCCCTAAATACTGGCAGCAGCGCTGCGATTATGATATTACCTGCGAACTGGATGAGGTAAACCGCAAGCTTACTGGTAAAGAAAACTTAACGTACTTCAACAATTCTCCGGATGTGCTGACTTACCTGTGGCTGCAACTAGACGAAAACGAACACAGCAGTGTAAATAACTCTGGCTATCAAACCAGCAATGCGATGCCTTCATCTGTTACACCGGCAGATATTGCCCGTTTAAGTGGTAAAAAGGCATCTGACAAAGAATTTGGTTTTAATATAGCCCGTGTTGCGGATGCAACAGGTAAACTATTAAACTATACTATTAACAAAACAATGATGCGTATTGAACTGCCAATGGTTTTAAAGCCAGGACAGCAGTTTAAATTTCGTGTTGACTGGAATTATTTTATTCCAGACCGTATGACATTGGGTGGTCGTGGCGGATATGAATTTTTTCCGGAAGATGGTAATGATATTTACACCATGACACAGTGGTATCCTCGCCTGTGTGTATACAGTGATTTTCAGGGCTGGCAAAACCACCAGTTTGTAGGCAGCGGTGAGTTTGCATTAACTTTTGGCAATTTTAAAGTTGCCATGACTGTGCCTGCTGATCATGTTGTAATGAGCACCGGCCAAGGCCAAAACTATGCACAGGTATTATCTGCTGCAGAAATGGCACGCTGGCAAAAAGCGCAAACAGCCACTGATGTAACAGAAATTGTTACGTTGGATGAAGCTACAGCAAAGGAAAAAATAAAAACTGCTGCTAAAAAAACATGGATTTTTAAGGCTGATATGGTACGTGACTTTGCATGGGGATCGTCACGCAAATTTGTTTGGGATGCTATGCCCACCATGGTGGAAGGTAAAAAAGTAATGTGCATGAGTGGCTATGGTAAAGAAGCCTATGCTTTATACCGCAAGTACAGCACCAAAGCTGTGGCGCATACTATTAAGAGCTATTCAAAATTCACTATTCCTTATCCATACCCTGTGGCACAAAGCTTAGAAGCTGCCAACGGTATGGAATACCCCATGATATGCTTCAACTTTGGCCGTTGTGAAAAAGATACTGAAGGTAAATACAGCGCTAACAGCACTTACAGTGAAGGCACTAAAAATGGTATGCTGGGTGTGGTAATACATGAAGTGGGCCACAACTTTTTTCCTATGATTGTAAACAGCGATGAACGCCAGTGGACATGGATGGATGAAGGCCTTAACTCTTTTGTTGAATACTTAACAGAAGAATTATGGGATAATAAATTTCCGGTTAGCAAAGGTCCTGCATATAAAATTACAGATTACATGAAGCTGCCTAAAGATCAGCTGGAGCCAATAATGACCAACAGCGAAAATATTATTCAGTTTGGCCCCAACGCTTACAGCAAACCGGCAACTGGTTTAAATATGCTTAGGGAAACATTAATGGGCCGTGAACTGTTTGATTATTCATTTAGAGAGTATGCAAGGCGCTGGGCATTTAAACATCCCACACCGGCAGATTTGTTCCGTACTATGGAAGATGCCAGTGGGGAAGACCTTGACTGGTTTTGGCGTGGATGGTTTTACAATACTGATCCTGTAGATATTTCATTAGA
>JAGVCC010000087.1 GCA_020059395.1 Chitinophagales bacterium
CCATAGTAGTAACAGCGGTACCAAAATCTTCAAGCCCATCTTTTAAACTGTTGGTCATAAACCCTAATGATTCGTCCATTTTATTATAGCAGCGCTGCAACTGCATTACGTTTTGAGATATTTGTTGTACTTTATTACCAACCAATGCACTTATTTTAGGTACCACATTTTTTTGAACATCGCTGGCTACAGTACTAAAGGTTTCTGATATATTAATCAGGCTTTTTTGTATATCATCAAGTTTAGGTTTATTTTCTGCAGCGATTAAGGTACCTAACTCCTGTAATGCTTGTGATGCTTTTGCGATTTTTTCTGCATTTTCTGTTAGGCTTTCTGCTGTATTACCCACAGCAGTTATAAAGTCATTTACATCTTTAATATAGCCCATTACTTCGTTAGATTTTGCAAATACTGCCTCGCAAGGCACAGAAGAAATAGCAGACCCAACGGCTGATGACACTAAACCCACTGCTGTTGCACCGGCCCCTACACCTGCACCCACGCCAGTTTTGGCTGTAGCTGTACCGCCGGTAATGCCAGCTGCTGCAGTACCAATGCCAGCAATGCTTGTTGATAAAGTGGTGGCACATGCAGCACAATTAGCCATATAAGGTACCACACCGGTTGCAAGGTTTACACCGGTATTCAGCAATTTAGCAGGGTCATTTTTCATAAGAGATTCTAAATCCTTTTTAACGGCTTCCAAAGCAGCTGTAATTTTTGTTAATTGATCCTGCATTTGCGGTGTTTTAGTTTGTATTGATGTGGCAATTTGTGCAACGTTCGATGACATCTTTACCACTTCCGGTAATACCGGGCCAATTTTTTTAAAGGCATCAACAAAACTTATTGCAATAGCACCCACTGCAGCCATATCGGTACCAGCCTGGGCAAAGCTGCCTTTTAAAGCATTCATTGCCCCAGGTACGCCACATTCTGCATCTTTAATAAAATTGGCAATTTCATTTTTAATGTTATCTACTTGTCCAAGTGCCGCATTAAATTTTGTAATTGCAGCTTCGTTTACTGCGTCATTTAAAGTAACATCCCTAAACCTGTCCATATCATTTTTTAACTCATTAATTTTTTGAGTAACACTGTTACCCAACCCGTTTGCTATTGTTTTTGCATCGCTCAGTACGGGGCAAAGCTTATCACCCAAAAAAGAATTTTTTGAATACACTTCTACTCCGTTTACTTTAATTGGGCATGAAGGAACCTGTGCATTTAAATTACTGCATAACATTATACCTGCTATTGCAGCGCTGCTTTTAAATAACTTTTTCATTTTTTTTGATTTTATGTGTTTATTAATTGTTTTAAAATTGAGTTTTACCCTGTAGTTTTTGCTTTTTTGTATATAAGAGCAAACCAGAAACCGTGTTAAGTCCGTACACATTATTCTGCTCGTTGGTTTCCTTTATTTTATTTTGCGGATCGCACCTGATTGTAATTTTTTTTACCTGTTTTAATGTATAGCTGCCCGTAAGTTTAAAAGCATGCAGCGGCACTTGAAAAACCTGTTCTTCATAAGCCTTCAGCACATAAGTTTGCAGTTGAATTTGGGCAATTACATTTGCTGAATCATTTGTAAAATCTACATTCAGTTCTGCAAAATTTTTTAGAGAACTGCTGTCGGTATTTTTAACTGATATTAATAATGTAGCTGCATCCTTCACTAATAATATTCTGGCATTGGCAATGCTGATATCCTGTGCATATCCCCGCAAGGCAAACAGCAGCAGCACAAACAATACAGTTGCTAATAATTTTTTCATTCGTACTTTTTTGTGATTTATTATTCAGGTATTTTATTTCATTAAACAACTGAGATTTACAATAGGGGTAAAAGTTTTAAACTTTTTATCTTTATCAAGAAGGCAGCGCATACCATAATCTAAAGCCAGTACTCTGCTTATACGCCAGTTACCCCCAAAAGTGAAAACAAAAGGGTCAACCACTGTCCAGTTAATTGTAGGGCTGATTATTTTAAAATCAGGGTTAGATTTAAATGATGCCTTAATAATATCTTCGGGTCTTTTTATTGCTTTATAGTCAACAAAAAACTCTGCAAAAAAACTAAAGTAGGGAGAGCCATAGCGGATATTAATACCAAGTGTATACAACCTGTTAGCTGCAACTACAGTATCAATAAACTGCTCAGCTGTGCTTATGCGTTCTACATTAAAGTTTACCTGTTCTTCGTAAAAACTTGTACGTGCAAGCCCGGTTACCATCCATCTTTTACCTAAAGGAAAGCCTCCATTTATCCAAACGCCATTTCCTGTGTTACGATCAAGCTTTAATGACCTTAAGCTGCCTGCACTATCGGTATTATATGTCCAAATTTTACCCCAGGCCACATCCAGATAAGCCTTATTCCAGTCTTCCAGAATAAATGTTTTAATAATATCATTAATTTTATTTTCCCGTGTACTGTTAAGTGTTAGCCGTTGTTCCTCCGCCTGCTGCAGTTGCTGGCGCAGTGTTGGCTTATTAAAAATATTGGTGTTGGTATCAACCTGAATTTTAAGGGAACGTATGGTTGAATCTAATTTATACCGGTCATCTAAATATGCAGA
>JAGVCC010000395.1 GCA_020059395.1 Chitinophagales bacterium
CACTGCCAAGAATACTGGCTATGTTGCTGCGTAAAAATTAAGCTCCTGTTTCATTTGCCAACGGCAGCTCTACAAAAAATGTGGTGCCGCTGCCTGTAACGGTTTCAAACCAAATATTGCCTTTTAGTTGCTCCACAATGCCCTTACACATGGCAAGGCCAAGCCCGGTGCCAGATGTTTTGGTGGTGAAGTTGGGTGTAAAAATTTGTGAGCGCATTTCTTCAGGAATGCCAGTGCCGTTGTCTGTAATCTTAATTAATATGGTGGTTGGTTTCAGCTCTTCATAAATAAATATTAATGCTTCTTTACCTTCTGGCACCGCCTGTATAGCATTTTGAATAAGGTTGGTAAACAACCGGTTTATATGTGTACGGTCAGCCTCAATTAACACCTGCTGGTGTACCGGTGTGCAGTCTAAATGCACACCATCATCCATACGGTGCAGTTGTATCAGCTGGTACAGCACTTCATGCAAATCAAAAATTTCGCTATGCGGATTACCGATGTTTGCAAACTGACTAAACTCCACGGCAATTTGGTTAAGGTGATTTATTTGTTCCACCAGCGTTTGCGCAACATTTGCAGTAAGCTCTCTAACATTATCAGCATTATTGCTTATAGCTTTTTGTAAATACTGCAGGCTTAGCTTCATGGGCGTAAGTGGATTTTTAATTTCATGTGCCACCTGCCTTGCCATTTCACGCCATGCTCCTTCTCTTTCGCTTTTTGCCAACGCATTGGCACTGGCATCCAGCTTACTTACCATTTTATTATACTCACTTATCAACTCCCCTATTTCGTCGTTGCGTTTCCATTCAATAGCTTCATTAACACTACCCAGGTTTACTTCTTTCATTTTATTGCTGATAAAAGAAAAAGACCGGGTAATTCTGTTGGTGATAAATAATGCAACGATACCAGCTATTAAAAATATAAAGGCATTAAGGTTAATAATGGTAACTAAAAAGTTGGCAATCTCCTGTTTTAATTTGCTTTGCGATGTGAAGTAAGGAATGTTAAGATAGGCATACTCCCTGCCGCTTTCATCAATTACCGGTACGTAGTTACTAATAAAACTAAGACTGCCTATGTGCTCCTCTTTAAAATACTGTACTTCTTTTTGTTTGTTGATATGGTAGTATGCCTCAGGATCCATTTTTACACTTACTATACCACGATTATAAGGCAACGGCAGCGATGAGCTTTTTAAGTTACCATCTAAATCATATAGGTTAATATCGGCCGCATGTATTTCAGAAATTTTTACAATGGTTTGCTGCAGTTTTTCCTTGTAGCCTTCATCATAAATTTTTATTACGTCATCAAACACTGCCAGTTCTGCAAAGGAGTTGCGTACTTCGTTCTCCATAACCTTTATAGTGCGGCTAAGGCGCTCCCGGTTATTGTTTTCATATCGCCTTATAAAAAATAATATTGTGGCCACACCAATCACCAAAAACGACAGCACACTAATAAAAATAATAGTGCCGTGTATTTGATTACGTATGTTTAATTGCAGGTAGGTTTTTAATTTAATAGTATTTAGCCTGCTGCGTACAAAAACATTCAGCAACCAAAAAACACCTGTTACCAGTAAAAAGGCGCAAAATAAATAAGAGAACAGGGTTATCATCTCCAGCAGAAAATTATTTTTCTTGGCAATTATAACCACACTCTCGGGCCCGGCACGGTACCACAGTTCATTAAAATCATTTCTGTTTTTTAATTCAAACTCTTCTTTTGGCACCTGTGCTTTTAATATACGGGTGGCAAAAGCATAATCATTGTGGCTGCTTATAAGCTGCAGATTGTTGTATACCGCAAACGCATATACCGATGAGTTTTCTATAGCGTTTTGGTTACCACGGGAAAAAAGTTCGGGATAAGGTGCATCACTCTTAAATTTTTTAGACCGTGCCAGTATAAAAACATAGCCCATTAATACGCCACCAGTATCCAGTACATTTTTACGGCTGATGTAACTAAAGCGGTCGTAGGATTCATCATAATAATACAAATCGGCAATGCCGGTGGGCCTGCCCTGTGTACTTAGCACTGTGTTTAATTCGTTAAAGCCGGTACTATCCTGATTTACTAAAGGTTTTTCGTTTGCATCAAAAGCAAAAACCTGTGTTTCATATTTATTGGTATAGCCCAAAAAATTGCTGCCTACCAAACTATCTTTAAACTGCTGGCTTTGTGCAGCATCAGAAAATTTATAAAAATTTGTTGCCAGCGCTTCGTTCCTGAAATCGGTAAGCAGTGTGTTCATCAGTGTTTCGCTTGATGGATCTGCCTTGGTGGAAAGTGTTTCGGCATAATGTTTACGGCTGGCAAGTTCTTTAACATTGTTCTCTTTTACAATTACAATAGTTATAGACAAAGAAAAAAAGAACAGCCAAAAAACCAGCCTTGATGATGAAATACCAGTGGTATGCAGCGCCAGTTCTTTTTTACTAAGCAGTAATAAAAAAATAATAAGCCATATTAAGAGATATAGTTCAAAAGCCACCAGTGTTACATTAAAGCTCACTGTTAAAAAAACAAGGCCGGTAATTGCAACTGCTATATATAGCGGTATAAAATTATTGGGAAACAATGGCTTTAATAAATACAGCAGTATTTGCGTAAGTAAAAAGTAACCAATAGCAATACAGCACAGCACAATAAAGCCAATAATACTATACACATTCAGGGTGAAAAAATTAATTACGTCAAAAGATATTTGAGAATCGGCCACCATGCTGCGGAGTATATGGCCGCATACATAGGTTGCAGCAAGAAGAATTATTAC
>JAGVCC010000024.1 GCA_020059395.1 Chitinophagales bacterium
AATCCCGTACGTGGTACTCTAAAGCCGCTGAAACAAGCCCACAGGCTAATACAGCGGCTTTGTTATTTCAATTGGACAAAAACTTGGACAAAAAGAAATACATACTATATAAACCGGCAAAAATCTACAGCGCCGGGGGTGACTTAAAACAAACATGGTTTGTGCATTTTAGTTACCGTACTACAGCTACACAAAAATTTAAACGGCTTAAAATTACAGGTGATATTAACCGCATACCGGATGTTGCAACCCGGATGGAAGCAGCAAAGATTTTACAGCGGTTAACTAATGAAGCCCTGGACAGCGGATGGATGCCCGGCCAACAATCCGAACCCATGGCTAGCACCGTTATTTATACCGTTGCTGAAGCCATAAAAGAACAACTGAGTAAGAAAGTAAAAACACTTACAAAGGCAACTGCAATAAGCTATGCAAGCCGGGTTAATATGTTTGTTGCCTGGCTAACAGATAAGCAGCTGCATAATATACCCGTAACTGATTTTACCACCGTACATGCCGATAATTACACAACGCATTTATTAGACAAAGGCAACAACTACAAAACAGTTAATGGAACTAATGAAACGCTGAGGGGCTTATTTACCCGGCTTGTAAAGCTGAAAGTAATTAAAGAAAACCCATACACCGGCATTGACAGATTAAAGGTTGCAGATAGTAATTGGTTTGAGCCTTACACAGTGGAAGAGCTGAGCACCATTGCCAACACATTAAAAAATACATGCCCGGAACTGTTTTGCTTTTGGGCAATTATTTATTACACCTACATGCGGCCTCTTAGCATTGTACAATTTACAGCAGATAATTTTGATTTTAAGGAACGATTAATTTATGTGGAAGGTAAGCAGCACAAAAACAAAAAAGCAGCCGTAAAACAAATGTTGCGGCCATTGTATGAAATTTTAGTAAAGCACGGTTACCATACCCTGCAACCGGGGCAATATTTTTTTAGCACCGGCCTAAAGCCTGGTGAAAAATTAATTTCCCCAAAACGTGCAAGCGGCTTATGGAATGAGATTGTAATAAAGGGGTTGGGCATTAATAAAAAACTGTACGCTGCAAAGCATACCGGTGGCAGTAATTATTTAGAAGATAATGCCGGGGCTGTAGATTTAAACTGGCTGCAAAAACAAATGGGGCACAGCAGCCTTAAAGAAACAGAAACCTACATAAAAAACCGTACTGTAAAAAAATTGGATGAAAGCAAAACTAAGCTGCGTAAACTTTAGGGTTATTTTTTCAAAATACCAAATTTTACCCCATACACAAATAAATGTATGGGGTAAAATTCTCCCCGGAGAAAATTAAACTCTCCGGTGGATATAAAATAAAAACCCTTATTACATAGGTTTAAATGTGTGGTAAGATGTGGTAAGATTAAAAAACATCTTACCACAATAAAAATGCAGGTAAAGCCGGTTTACAGCTGTTACCTGCATAAATAGCGTTACTTCAGTAATTTACTTTTTCTTTTTTGCAGCTTTTTTCTTTTTTGCACGCCTTACAATACTGTAACCGTGTGGCAGCCTTAAACCTGCTGATTTTAAACTTTTTTTTAGGGCTGTTTTTGTTGTTTTCTTTTTTGTTGCCATTTTATTGTGTTTTAAATTTTTGCATAATTAAAATTTTAAAAAGCCCCGTTTTACCGGGGCTAAAACCAACTGTTGCACATGAGAAAATCTATAATTAAAAACCATTTTTTTTACATCTTTAAAGGTCTCTTAAATTTTATCCCCTCCACCGGTGGGGGTGCTGCTGGCTGTACGGTTACAGATACATCAATAAAGCCGGTTGCGCCGGTGTTATCAGTTACCGTACACCTAAACAAGTAACTGCCTTGCGTTAACCCTGTAACGCTTGTGGTGCTGCTGTTGGCGCTGGTGAAGCTGCTGCCGCCGGGGCCGCTTTGTACCGTCCAAACATAACTTGCAATTGTACCGTCTGCATCGTTGCCGGTTGCTTGTAATAAACTGCTGTTTGCTGGTAACTGCATTGTGGAAGGCGTAGCGGTTGCCGTTACGGTTGGCGCAAAGTTGCCACCGCCTGCGCCGCCGGTATGCCCTATGTTTGTGCCATCAGTACCGGCATTAAGTGCCGGGCTGCCCGCCTGTGGTATTAATGCAGCATTTAACACGGGGTTGGTATTTACAAAATTACCGCTGTAGGTGAGGCCGGTAATTGGAACTTGTGTTGAAAAATCCGGCGGTACAATTTGATTAAGCAATGTGCTGCCCTGATAGCTGATATTGTTACGAATGGTAACATTACTTACACGGGTAGAAGGGCTGGCATAAATTGCGCCTTGGTCGTCGCCTATTAAAATATTATCTGTTAAATAAATGCGCTGGCAAAGGTTGCCTACATAAACAGGCAAACGAAATGCAGCGGCGACATTTGCGCCTGCTGCCTTAGTAACGGTGTTATGTCTAAAATAAATATCGGTTACATCTGCATCGTCTGCAACGGGGTCGCCAATATTGTTAAAGTCAATTACCGCCCTGCTGTCTCCGGTGGTGCCGCAATTTTTGAAAACATTGTTATCAAAATAAATGCGCTTAATTGTAATGCCCAAAGGGTTGTTGTTGCGTGGGCTAAAAACTATTGGAGTAGTTAAACTATCAAAAGTATTTTCATACACATAAACATCCTGCTCCCCTTGTTCAAGTTCTATACCATAGCTTATAAATGGTGCTGCTGTTATTTGCGGCTGGCTTATTCTATTGCGGTAAAATTTAAAGCTGTATGTTTCTGCTGTTGTGTTGTGGTTCCTTACAATGTCAACTGCACCCTGGCAATTATTTTCGTAAAACTCATTACCACCCAAAGCGTTCCACATTTCAAAACTAAAGTTCCAGTTTTCGTTTGCGCCGTGATAAGCCAGCATACGAAAACGAATTAAAGTATTGTTGTAAACTTTACAATTTTTTATGTGCCCTTCGTTTGCCATTTTAATTGGCCATCCAATATCATCATTAACAGGGCTGCTGCGTTGCGGTTGTTCTATGTAGTTGTTATAAACTTGCATACCGTCCTGCCCTCCAAATTGGAAAGCACCACGGCCAAAAAGAAAACCATCGTAGTTACCTAATCCGGCGCAATCGTACACAATATTATCATGGAAGGTGTTATTAGTTGCAAAAATAGTTGGTGCCGTTGCGCCGGTTACTGCCTGAATACCGCTGAAGTTTACAGCGAATAATTTAAAGCCGGTGAACTTGCAAAAGCTAACGGATACGTTTGAACGGCCGCCGATCCCGATACCCCAATTTGTTGCATAGCCTGTTGTATAAAAATCTATACCGGCAAAGTGTTGGTTGCCTGCTGTGCCTTCAGGGCTTACCAGGCTAAAAACCGCTGTATTTAAAGTTGATATAGTACTGCTTATATGTGTGTTTGTTATGCCGTTACCTTCAACGCTTACACCAACGTTTAAAACCATGTTGGCTGTAATGGTAAAAGTACCCGTACCGATATGTATAATATCACCATTGGCGGTTGCAACACTTGCAGCATGTTGAACGGTTGCAAATGCTCCAATTGCATTGTCGGTTAAACCGTTGTTTGCATTGTTG
>JAGVCC010000001.1 GCA_020059395.1 Chitinophagales bacterium
AAATAGCTCTACGCCTAACATGGGCTAAAAAAAATGCGGGTTGACGTGCAAGTTGCAATCGCTATTTTTCATCGGTGTAAACTTTTTGTTGGCGCTTGCCATTCACTTCGGAACATTTTATATCTTTAGTGCGGTAAGACAGTTAGGAAGTTTTTATTCCGCACTTTCTTTAGCCCCAAACGTTCGTAGGTCGTCTATTTCAGCTTTCCAATTCATACAATCTATTTCCCTAACATTTGACGACATCCAATCTGCAACGTCTGGATATTTGTTCATTTCAATTTCATCACCATTTTTAGCGGCTTTTAAAAGTTGCTCATAGATTTTTTTCGGCATTTTTACATCACCGTAACCAACTTTGTAAGTAATGGTTAAATCCAGTTTTTTTACTGTTTTTGTTTTTGACATGATATTTATTATTTATAAGTTGATAGTTAAGTAGTTTCTAATCGCCAGCATTGGTAAGCTGTTTACCGTTATACGTCAAAACATTTTATCCTTTTTATACTCATCATTGGCAACAGTAAAGTATTCCTTACCGTTACGCTTATCATATCCTTTTTCGCATCCCGGGTTAAACTCATACCCTTTGTAAATACACCATTTCTGAAGCAACTGTTTAAACTTTCTGCTATCGGTATATTTACCTTGCATCGGGAACATATCTATAAATGATTTGTAGCAAATGGAGCGTTCAATATCTTTATTGATGTTACAACCATTACCACCAATGGAATCAGATTCGCGCTCAGGATCATAATATAATTCCGCCCAGTCTAAAAAGGCTTCTCCAATTTGTTGGCGTAGTTTACGTAACTCCAATCTATCCATAGGAGCGGCAACTAATCCGTGTTCAAAATATATTTGAAGGCAGTTGCCAATTAAATTGTAAAACAAATTCCACTGTTCAGTATCCCATTCATCAAAAAAGTAACGACCAAAATCATCAATGGGAGTATAATCTTCGTTGTAATAATCGCTGAATGCAATAAGGAATTGACGGGCTCTAAAACTTCCACCTTCCCCATTTATAGCATGGTTTGTTGGTAGGTAAATTTTAGGAGAATTTTGTTTTTGTAACGGGAAAGAAGCTTTACCTTTTGGGTTAATTTTCCACATTCCGGTAATCATGGGGAATAGAAATTCAAAATCGAAATTAGTTCGTACGTCATCAATAAACACACAACGAGTAGCATCGGTAACACCTTCAAATACGTGTTTATCTTCCATCAAATCTTTTGACTTACCTGGTATTTCAAACGTGGTAATTAGTTTAGTGATGGCAGTTCCAAAAATGGTTTTACCACTACGCCCGTTACTAGAGCCAACCTCACTTAACTTGCCATCCATACCTATTACAGCTTTTGTTACCGATGGGTCAAAATGCGTGTGGCACAAGTAACCTAAAGCAACACATTTGCTAATAAAATGCAGGGTAATATCATCGCGCTTAAATTCATCTATGGCTTGGCGTGGTGTTTCAGGATCCTTTTTACTGTACAAGCCTTCGTGCGTATCTCTCCAATAAAAGTTAGAGGTATTTAATAAAAATCTAAAAAAGTCGCACTTGTTAGCATGTTCAGCACCATTAGGAAAAACAATTTCATACTTTCCTTTTTCATTCAGTTTTACTCTTACTAAATCGGGAAGCTTTATGGCGGCACGTTTTTTAATATCATCTTTCCACACATGGCCGTTTAATTCCGAAATAGATTTTTCTTCAATGCCTTGTGCTGTTATTTTCCACATGGTGTCTTTAAAATAGTTGTACTGAACCCCTTTACCTGAGCGATGGAAATTAAGTGGAATGTATTCCAATTTATTAAAAAGGTCGGAGTTTAAATACATGCGCGACCCTTTAAAAATCATTTCAGTAACATTTAGTTTTTGTAAGGCATACCTTACAAAACTTACCACGTACTCATTGATGTCGGCAGGTGTAACAATGGAAACTATAGATTTTTCAATTTTAATATAAACAGGTTCGGCACCTTCCGAAATACGGTATTTGCCAAAGTATCTGTTTTCTAAAAAAATAACCGCTTCTAAATATTTAAAAGTTGTAACCACTTCAACGGAATCACCACGTTTTACCGTTTTTTCTTGCCAAAATTGTTCAGCGTTTGAAAGTGGTTGAGCCAATACAAGCGTTCTTTCAGGTAGTTCAGGATTGTCTTGAAGGTTTGAAAATTTGAATAACTCACGACCTATTTTAAATGTAGCACGGTCTTTTAGTTTTTCGTAATGGAAGTCGGCAAACTGCTGATTGGTCTCCATGTGAAAAAACTCCTTGCGAAGCTTGTATTCATCAAATGACGTAATCTTGTGAACATTAATGTAAGTGCCAATTCCGCTAGGTTCAAGTATTGTTTTTTGAATATCTTCCAATAAAAGATGTTCTATTTTTTTAAGTTTGTTTTGCAATAAATCATCAATACCTTTTTCACCTTGATCTGGTTTAATATACCCAAAGAAAATTCCCAGACTAATGCCTGAATTGTTGAGCGCAAAAAAGTAATCACGAAAGTTGATGATGGCTTTTACAAAGCTTCGCGGACGTTGGTCGATGGCACTTTGTGTATTGTCGGAAATATCCAAAAAATCACTGTCAACAATAAATACCACATCTTCTACATCACAACGTTTTATTACCAATTCAAATTCGCGCGGCAAATGTTTGTTTGTAGCAATGTTGTGAATACCCATAATACCAATAGATACAATGCCGTGTTTGGTTGCTTTATCGGCTTTCTTCTCCCCTTCCTGAATAAACAAGCGTTTTATCTTCGTGCCATTTTCGTACAAACTGCGCAATGTTTGGTTAATCCAAACGTGTGTACCACTCCCGTAAGGGCTTTGGTACTTCATTGGGCGAAGGTTCTTATCGAGGTGCACCGAAGGGTTTGCGTAACGCACACGTATCAATGGAAAATCTTTCGATTGCCCTTTGCGTTGATAGGTCATAGGCTTACCATTTAAGTCCATGTAGTGCATTACCATATCATCCCCGTTAGGGTCAATGGTCCAGTCGGCATTTACACTTCCTTTTTGATAACGGTCTATTTCAACTACCCCTTCAACACTTTCGTTTTTCTTGTTATACTTTTGGTCGGCATCGGTTAAACCGCTTTCGCGAAGTTGAATATCACGGAAGTTATCTTTACGGTCGGCCTTAGGCAATTTATGTGCTGCAGGTAATTTATTGGGTTCAGTAGGTGTTTGTTCTTTTTCTTCGTAGTCAACAGTTATATTTAGTTTGGCAGCAAGAAGCTCTAATGTTTCAGGATATGTTTTGCCTGTAATTTTACGAACAAACGAAAGGTATCCAACTCCTCCTGTATCACAAACAAAACATTTCCAAAGCTCTTTTTGTTTACTTACGGTAAACTTATCTTTAGCATTACAAAACGGACATTCACCAACTAAATCAGAGCCTTTACGTTTTAAGGTAACGTATTCGCCAATAATATTCTGAATTTCACCTTTGCTTTCAATTTCTTTTACGCAGTAATCCTTTATATATGGCATAGACTTATTTTAATAGTTGATTAATACTTGTTTCAATCATTGTTGCTTTATTAAGCAACCTATACAGCAGCATCAGTTTTTGTTGATGGCGTGCTTTCCGATGCTTCAGTGTTTTCATAAATGATGTCAACGATGTCTTTAATGGTTTTAATTTTTCTGTTTCCTGCAACTTTTAAAAAATCAATTTTCCAAGTTTTCTCAATTTCAATGGTTAGTTCGGCAAAGTCGAGCGAATCAAACATAAGGTCGGAGTGTAACCTTACATTTTCATTTAAATTGCTAACGGGAGTATTTTGTAAATCGGAAATTGTATTTATCAATACAATTGTTATTTCATCGCGTTTATTCATTTAGCTAGTTCTATTGAAGTTTCTATTAATTTTTCTAGTTTTTCTTTTTGTCGTTGGTAGGATGGATTGTTAGGAGCAGGTAAAATCATCATCAAATGATTTTGATATACTACTACCATTTTTGCTAATTGCTGTAACGTATAGTTGCTGCAATCTCTTTTTACCATCACCAACAGCGATGAACATTTGCTCATGCTTTGAGCTACAACATCCTGTTTATACCAAGGGCTATGTTTTTCAATAGCCTGCTTATGCTGTATATATATGCGCACCGAAGCCGCAAATGAAATTTTAGTTAAGTTCTCCATTGTGGCGTTTTATAAAGTTTAAACAAAACTCAACGGCAATAAATCCAGTTTCGCGAGCAATGGCAACTTCTTTTACAGCGCCTTTGCTTTGTTCCCAGTCTTTAAGAGTTACTAAAATATGAGCAAAGGGTAATTGTGATAGGCAGGCACGCATACAAGCTTCCCAATGTTCTTCGGTTGATGCGTATAATTTAGGGTCGATGTGTTGGCAAATTTCATGCGGGTTAAGCACATTGTAACCCAGTGCCTCTATGCGTTCCTGCATTTTGGCAAAAGTGGTATAATTTCCTCCTACTATATTGGAAATAGGTCCTGATAGGTAAACTGTTTTTTTCATGCGTTTAAGGTTTATGCTCCGGGGGAAGCTGGTTATTACTTTTTTTGTTTTGATAGCTTTATTAAAAAGATCATTAATTGGAAAAATCTGATCATGTTAAATAGCATTAAGTTTTTGAATGGTGTTTTTTGCTTTTTCTTCAGTTTCTATTGCCAGCGATAAAGCTTCCTCAATTATTTGGTGATTATCTTCTTCTTTTCCACAAACGACCTTATGAATCCAATAGGCTGATAATCTTTTCCCTTTAATTTCAAGTCGCTCTTTAATCAACACCCACCATTTTTGAGGCAATCTGTTTTTTAGCTTCTTTGATTGTTTTGATGTAAGTCGCATTTTTTTTCGGTTTAATAATTGTTGTATTATTGTTTAATTATTGTTTTGCAATTGTATGAAATGTTTCGGAAGTTATTCGGAAGTTTTACGGAAAAAGTTTTCAACAATTGAGTAATACATTTGTAATCAAACATTTAAATACAAAATACAATGGTACATCGGGGCCAAATAATCAAGGATTATATTGAAGACCTTGGAATTAAGAAGGAAATTTTAGCAGAGCGTTTAATATTTAAAGGCAAGAAAAGAACTGTAAGGACGCTATTTTCAAAGCTAAAAGAACCAAATATGTCATTAGACGACGTATTGGCATTCCAAAAAGCATTAAACTATGATTTTTCCGACAAAATACCCGAATTAAAGAAAATAAACACCTATAACATACAAGAAGTTTCCGAACCAATAGAACATTACGGGAAAATAATTTCCGATTATCAGGCAAAATATTACAAATTATTAGAGGAGCAAAACGAATTACTTCGAAAAGGTCAGGGGAATTTTAACCAACTAGCAGAAGCAATAATAACATTAAGCAAATCAATAAATACAGGTATAGGAGATATTTCAGGAAATATAAACAGTGGGTCAAAAGAATTAAATGAAAGCATATTGCTAATAGCAAAAATGCTAGATAATGGGCATACTTCTACTGCGTCATAAGAGTCAAGTGCGCCACAAGTGCGCCAGTTAAAAACATATAAAAAATGAATAAAACCAATAGATACAGAGGTGACAACATAAAGGTTCGAATCCCTCTCTCTCCGCTACCAGTCTCGCAGGAGACTAAGAATGTTAAAGTTCAAAATTTGGCGCACTTGGCGCAGTTTAAGGTTTATGCTCCGGGGGGAGAAACAACTGAAGAACAAATGAGAACAACAATGGTAAAACTTCATACCACCGGCAATAGGTGGTATGTAAGTTATTACAGCACTAACCACAAAGGCGAGCGAGTAAGGAAACGCGAATACGGCCAAATCAATAGAGAAAAAGATTTACAAAAGAGAATGGAGCTATTACTAGAGCTACATGCAAAAGTATTTAAATCTGTATCTGAAGGAAGGGAATATAATCAGCAGCTTATCCCGCAATCTCAAACTATTTACAAGTGCATTACTGCAATGATAAATGAAAAGGAGGCCTATTTAAAACCTACTTCATTTATGGCACTTGAAAAAAATATGCGAAAGTTCAAGGAATGGCTTTTAATGACAAGTATTGAAACTAAACATCCGAGTGAAATAACTAAAATAAACCTGTTAAACTACCGTAATTGGCTTTTACAAAGTGGAATTAGTAACCGTTCGGTAAATAATGCATTTGAGGAAGTAAGATGCTTATTTAACTATTTAATGAAGACGAGGGAGGATTTAGTATTAAAGAACCCCTGCATAAATATTTCAGATTTACCTTCCCGATCAGAATCACATGTGGCTTTTACAGATGATGAAGCGGAAGCAATATCTAAATACCTAAAAGAACATAATACCTGGCTACTTTTTTATATTAAATTCATTGCCTACTGTTTTTTTAGAAATAACGAGGCGCGTAACATCCAAATAAAACATCTTGACATTCCTAATAAAAAAATATTACTCACCGCCAACAGTAGCAAGGTTAACAGGAGAATAACAAAATTGATTCCTGACATTTTTATGGAAGAATTTAAAACCCGTGATTTTAGCCAATACCCAAAAGATTATTATGTATTTGGATTAAATGACAAGCCTGGACCAACTCCCGTAAACAAACAATATTTTACACTTCGGTTTGCCAAAGTAAAAAAGCATTTTGGTTTAAGCTCATTACATACCCTATACGGGTTTAGACATACATTTGTAAGCCAATTAGTAAGAAGCGGTAAGCCTTGGCACGAAATAATGGCTTTGACCGGGCATACTACAATGACAAGTTTCCAAAAATATGCACGTAGTATTATGGCTTTACCTGAAAAAGATTTGAGCGATGGTTTTACGGTTAAAATGTAATTAGCCAATGCGGGCTGATGATTTTGCATTGTCAATTTCTTCTTCAGTACTCTTAAATCGGTCGTAATCTAAACGAGCCTCAATACCCTGTGATAATATACCATTTAACTTATTAATAGATGCCGCTAATTCTGTTAAATTAGAATTTCCATTGGCTTCTGAAATGTTTTTTAATTCAGGTGTTTTACTTGTAGATGTATCTACAGAAGTTGAACCTCCTGAAGCAAATCCTCTGTTTTGGCGCACAGCTTCTAAATGTTCAATTATTGGTGCCGTTTTGGGGTTATCCAACATCCAGTTAGGAGCAATCCATTCCCTGCCTTGTTCGCCTGCAATAAATGGAGCACCGCTTGCGCTATTAGTAAATAGTGTTGCATCGCTGGTGTATCCTTGTGGATTGTTACTCGTTTTGTTATAACCACCTTTTGCAAATTTTTGAGCAGCAACAGCAGCTACCTGAATACCTGCACGAACGGTAGCGATACCAGCCATTGTTGCAAACTGAGTAATGCCGGCAGCTCCAAAAGTTGCAGCATTTAAAGGGTTTGCAGATGCCATTAACGCCGCATTTGAAAGCTCCATAATTAGATTAACACCTATTTGGGCAATCTTCATGCGCTTTTCATCTTCAAATGCTTTCTTTTTAATGGCAAGCTGTTCGGCTGCATAACGATTATCAGAAAATAGTTTTTCTTTATCAAATTGTTTTTGGGTTATTTTACCCGCAGTTAAGCGTGCCTGAAGTGAAGCCGCTTCTGAATTATGTTTTGCTTCTGCTGCTTGTAAATCAATATCCTTTTCGCGCTGAATACGGGCATTTTGTGCATTAAAAATGGTATCGGCCAGCTCCTTTTGTAAGTCTTGAGCGCCTTTAATCAACAGCTCTTCATTTGCTTTTTGTTGATTGGCTAATTGTTTGTTTTTTTCAAGCTCCTTATCCAATGATTTAGTTAACCCCTCTTGAAAAGCAGCATCCATTGCGGCATCTTCCTCTTTAAATAAATTAAGCTCATCATCAACGGCTTGTTTATCGCGTTCGGCTTTTGCTTTTAAATACTCCTGATGATTAGCTGCACGTTGCTCTTTGTATTTCCATTCAATGTCCTGAATGTTTTTTTCGTGAATTTCTTTTTGTGATTCAAGAGCTTTGCTTTTTACATCTTCGGAGGCAGTGGATAGTTGTATTTCTGTATTTCTACGAGCATTAGCAAGCTCTGCTTGTGCACGTTCACGCATTTCATCATCAATGATAGATGCTACTTTTTGGTCGGCAATGGCATCCAGCATTTTTTTATTGTCTTCAATTTGTTTTTTGGAAGCAGCTTCAGCAGCTTTTAGTTCTTCTTGCGTTGGAACATAAGTTCCTCCTGTATTAGTTTCAGGTTTTGGAGCTTCAACAGCCTTAGGAGCTTGAATACCTAAGCGTTTTTTTAATTCATCAGCTTCTTTTTGCAACTTAATACCACGACCTACTTCAACGTTATAATCCTGATCAGCTTTTTGTAATTCTCGCAAACGCAAACCAACAGCTCTTAAATTATGATCACGTTTATTTAAGCCTGAATTTTCGCTATCCAATATATGTTGCGCTGCTTTTCTTACATCCAATCCAAGGGTTTCATTCTGCAAATCAGTTACTTTTTCCTTGCCTAATTTTTGACGTTGCGAAATGTTAAATTGATAAGCTCTATTTAGTTCATCTATCAATTTATTTTCAGCAAATAACCGGTTTTCTGTTTTATCTGCAATGTCTTCTGCCTGTTCAGCAACATCTTCCTGCTTACGTTGCAATACTATTTTATTGGCCATAGAATTGATAACTCCGTCAATAGCAGCACGTACTTTTTCGTTAGATGATTTTTCAGCATCTAAATTTGCAAGCATCTCTGGATATTGTTCCTGTAGTTTTTTAATAATTTCAGTACGTTCTTTATTACCAACATTTAGTGAAAGAACTTTTATTTTATTCAATTCCAGTTCGTTTTTTTCTTCAGCTAAAGCTTCTGAAGAAGCATGTGTATTTGTAGTAATATCAACTAACCATGCTGCCATACTTTGCATACCCTTCATAATAGGACCACTTACAAATGCTGATGTAAGCGATTTTCCTAACTTATCAAGATTAGCAGCGAAGGTTTGATTTTTTATATCAAACTCATTCATAATGCTATCGGTATTTGTAAGTGATTTATTTGCTAAGTCAACTTTTTCCTTTAGTAATTTTGTATTATTTCCCAACTTCGCAAATACTTCGGACGCTCCTGCACCATCAATACCTAGATTATCTAATATTTTAGCAAATGCAATAGCACTTTGTCCACCCTTATTTGAACCCTCTGCAACCTTTACAAATGCACCATACAAATCCTTACTGATAAGTTCCTGAAAATCTTTAGTACTCATACCTGCAACATGTGCAAACTCTTCTGTTTTTTGTGTCATCGTCAACAATATTTTTGTAATTGCTGTTCCTCCACGTTCGGCGTTAATACTCAACTCCTGCATGGTAGCCGATAAGCCTAATACCTGTCCTGATGTTAAACCTAGTTCTATTCCTACACCCCCTATTCGTGTGGCAAAATCGGTAACAACAGGACCAGTTGCCATACCCGCAGCGCCTAACTCATTTATTGCATTACCAATATGTAACATATCCTGGTCTATTTTATCCGACTTGATGTCAGAAAATATATTTCGAAGTCCACCCATTTCTTTTGTAACCTGTTCGGCACCACCTGTAAATTCATCACCCAATGCAACCACCAATTTATCTGTAGCTGCTGTAAATGCGACAATATCTTTTTTAGCAATACCCAATTGCCCCGCGGCAATGGCAATACTCCGGAGGTTTTCTGTAGTAGTCCGCGTATTCATTTGGCTAAAAGTTTTATTTAGCTTTTGCACTTCCTCAGCCGTCATTCCGGTTGTTTTGCGTATGTCCGCAAATGAATCGGAAAGCTTGGCATTTTGATTAATTAGGTTTTGAACCTTACTTGTTAAAAACTGAAAACCTAAGGCCGCAATAGCTATTAATCCAAAAGCTTTTACTTCAGCACTAATTTTATTAAACACTCCACCCACGCCTTTTACATCATCTTGAATAGATTTAAGGCGTTTATTAACGTCCTGAAGCTCCTTCATTTTAGCCTTAAACGCTTCAGAATTTTGAGGCAACTTTCGTAGCTCGGCATTTAAAATACGTGCCGCAGATTGCATTTCACGGATAGAGGCATTTGCTTGTTGTCCGCGAATGACAACTTCTATTATTTTTTGTTCTTTATCTGTCATTACATGTTCATATTTACAGCACCATCAATGATGTCGTTAATAATTTCAATTGCTTTTATTCCGTAATTTTCTTTAAGTAAAACCGCCAGTGTGTTGGCTTCAGGGAAAATGGTTTTGGTGTACCACTTTTTAGCAACTCTCCCTTTTAATCCGGCAGCACGTAATATTTCGGTATTACCTTTTACATCGCCTATTTTTTGACCACGGCCAATGCCCATGTCAACAAATTTTCCGTAATGGTTGAAGTAAAAAGTAACCTTTGAAGGTCCGTCAGCATCGTAGGTGATATTGTATTTAATAGATGAAGCCAGGGAACCGGTTTTACCAATTTTTTTTTTGACAAGCATTTTTGCCAAATCTTTTTTTAGGTATGCCGACCAGTCGGCAACCATAATGCTTATAGATGGGGTATTTTCCACGGCTTTTTTTAATAAAATTACCGCGATGCAATGGGTATGGAAAGGACAGGGCTTATCTCGCGCGCAGATTCTGAATCATACTTCGACAGGCTCAGTACAAGCGTTCAGAATGACTACGCTATAATTTCAGTAATTTAACAACGCTTTGCTTAATTGATTTGGCAAATGATACCGAAACATTTTTAATTAACCAGTTAACACCATCGAGGTGTATTTTGTTTCGGAAGCGCAGGTAACTTGCCGGAAGGTTTATTTTGTATTCAAAAATTTCGTTGTTATCAATAATGGTAAGTATGTTTTTAATGTAGCGGGTAAATATACCATCGTCTCCATCCAGCTTTAAATTTTGTGCACCAATAACATCGCCACTTAAGCCAAAAGTCCCCGACGATGCTACCACATGTGTTCCACCCCAATAGGGATCATTGTATACACCTCTAAAAAATACAACACGAAGTCCGGCATCGTTTAATCCTAAATCAAAAGCAGGGCTGCTGCCTTTTTGCTTTATTTGAGGCATTAATGTTATTGCACGTAAGCCTGTGCCTTCGTTTACTGCAGGAGAGCCAAATGTCATAAACAAGGGAGCAAATTCTATTTTATAGTCCGTTTTTCCGTTATTTACTTTTTGTGGGTAATAGTAATCGCCGATATACTCCCACTGAAATCCGAAAGAACCATTTGGCTTAGATTGAAATACCTGATTGGTACTTAAACATCTTGCTAGTTGACCGGATGCTGATGGTAGGGGGAAAAAATAGGCTTGAAAATCGCCTAAAAAACGATTTGCGTCAATTTGTTTGAAATTATTGTTAAGCAAATCATCATTTGAACCAAAGTCGTAATTAACAGTATAGCCTTTGCCTTTATTTAATAGCTGTTCAGGATAAGGATCAGCAAAAGGTGTAAAATCACATTCAACATCAGCCTTTAATGTGTTTTCAATAAATTTTAAATAAACGGTATTGTTATTCCAATCGAGATTAAAATCAACTTCAGCCAAGCGCTTTAATTTATTTAAAAAATCAGAAACTGTGATGTCTGGCACATGGTTATTGATAGAGATGTTATTTTCGTGATAATTAACATCAACTGGATCTAACGTAATATTAAATGTAGCTGATGTTAAGCCCAGTACAAATATATTAGCTGATACAACTTCAACCCAAACCCTATCAAATTGAACTAATGAAGCTGTTGCTGTTAAGTTAATACTAAATGGCGTAAGCATCATAAATGAACTTAGTACCACTTCAAAAATATCAGTAGAAACAACGCCTCCGGTTTCATATCTAATATATAAAACCGAATTATATATTGTTGCTGCCGGAAAATAGATGCTTCCCTGAAGGGTTAAATTGAAGGTATAATTACCAGAAACGGCAACAGGGTATTTATGTGTTAGATTATCAAAACCGCTGCCTGCTGTTTGAGTAAATGGTACTATAACTACTAATCCACCTAAACCACCAGAATAAGATGTTTGTGAAAACAAACCTACCGGATTGAGTTTATCGAGGGCATAATTATTATAAACTAAAAGAGAGGCAAAATCAGGATGATTCCAATATGAGCCTAATATGGTTAGGTTTTCGGCATCAAAAATGGTTTTTAAAATGTAGTGTAAATATACAAATGGCACAAATGTATATTTGTTTCCTGTATATATTGTATTGGTCAGATATGACCTGTCATCTCCATTTTGCCGATTTACTACACCACAAAAATCGGGGTTTGAGTCGCCATAAAAATCGGGGTTATAATGTGGTGGAAATGCTATTGCATTTTTCCAATTAACAGTTTCATAGGCCGTTAAATTATTAAAGTTGGGAATATTGATTGGATTGCCGGAGTTATAAACCAGTTCCTTTAAACTTTTATCGGCATTTTTAAGAGCCGATAAGCCTGCTGCAATATTACAAGTGAAGCCATTTTTTTTAATTCCCGTAATTATTAAGATGGCAGAAACTGAAATTTCTTCGTAAAAAAAGTCAACATTAAATTTTACTCCTTGTTTTGTTACCTGTGGTAAATTGATGAAGTTAAATGCCTTCATATTAACCGATGAAATGGGCAATGTAAATGGGAAGGTGAAATCGTTTTGAATGACTTCCGTTTCGAACACAGAATTAGGCAATTCCCAACGCAATCGGATATCTCCTAAATCTAAATCAACACCGTCTTTTACAATTCTGATCATATTGAGTTGGCTACGGTATTAGTAAATGCATGATAATACTCAATGGTGTATGCTATTTTTCCTGATTTACTATCGTATTTTTTTACGGAGCTAGAGGTAACAATGATGGGAACAAACATTGATTTATAATCGACAAACTTTTGTTCGGCAACAAAAAAATCTTCTAACCAGTCAGCTTGCGCTTTTGTTATCCATCCGGTAGAAACTTTATAGGTGTTTTTTTTAAGATTGTTAATGTTTGAAAATTCGCCCGTAGTTACCGGTGCATCGTATAGTTTAATGCGCTGTACGTTTTCGTTTTCAATTTCAAAAGCTTCTTCTTTAACGCCTGTACACCTGATGGTATCAAAACCTGAATCGCTATTGGTGAAATATAAAAATGTTTCATCAGGATAATAATCGTTATCAATTATGTAGGTAAATGTTTCAGATGAATCGGCATAATTAAGCGCTGCGCTATCGTATATTAAACGAACGGTGTATTTGCTTACTTCTTCTATGCTATATGGCAACTGCAATTGTAAAAACCCAACCGGGATACAATAAATCATTGTATGTTCGGGCTGCGAGGTTGAAAGGTTTAATAAAGAGGCTATGCCCAGCGTAACTACAATATCAACATCAGGTATTTTTTCGTTAAACGAAACGGTAATTTTTAAATCGTTGGCAACGGCCGTTAGGTTTGGCATTGTAAACGGTGCAATGATGTATAAGTATTCCTGTTGCTGCTTTGTAATGTATTTTGTACGTGGTTGTCGGGTTAAAAATTTACCCGTGTTGGTATACCTGGCAATTGTTTTATTGGCGGTGTTAAATTCATGCGAAGGAATGCCTGCTTTTAATGCGCCATAAATATCTGTCATCGCTAAAACTTTAGGGGTTACGGGGGTTCCGTACTGTTCCCAATACTTGACATAATAACGCTTGAAAACATTAAGGCATTCAGAAAAAAGCTGTTGATTATAAGTAGGTAAATCGTACTGCAAAAAGCTGTTAATTACTACTTGTAAATAAAATACCGACTTGTTATCAAGCACATTTTGATATAAATTACCGGCCAACTCATAAACTCCTGAATTATTTGTGGTTTCAATCCATAGTTCGTTTGCCATTTTATAATTGGCAGCGTAAACTTTATCGGTACCCGCTACGTGGTATATTTGATATAACCCAGAGTTGTTTTGTGAAAATCCAGCGCTAAAATTATAGTCAGAACCTTCGTATTTAGATGAAATTGCAAAATTACCTGGAGTGCTAGAATCAGGGATAAATAAAAAATAGCGCTCGAAAAGTACGTTTTTTTTTAAATAAGTAATTAACAGTAAAACATATGCCGCATCAGACAGAGCTCCTTTTATAGGCAATTGGCTACCTGAGTCATCGGGTGTTCCTGAAACAAATGTAAAATCGGCACGGCCCTTATTCCAAATAAATGAAACATATCCTCCTGGAGCATTTCCTGCGTTTTGGCCTAAATGCTGTACATACTGAGAACCTCCATTTTGCAAATAGCTGTTGGTTTGCAGTTTAAATATAATAGGGCTTTTGGCTAACTGGTAATTAGCAGGAGTTTCAAGTACGGTTAACGACATGTGTGTGTTATTTTACTTGGTTTCTTTAGTAAGCATTTCGCCTTTACTATTGGTAAAGAATAATACTTTTAAATAGCCAATAATAGCCGTGACAATGGCGGCACCAATTTCTTTCCAGTGAATGGTTGATAATGAATAGTCGTGGTTGAAATATGCCTGAAGTATTGCATCTCCAACAATGGCCACAACTGTTGACGAAAGAAATAACCAAAATGCGTTTATAAAGTCATTTATGCCTAAGCTTTTATAGGCTGAATTTAAAGTTTCCATAGTTTTAAGGTTTAACGATTAATAATGTATTGATATTTGTAGTTCGGCAATCGGCATGGTTCCACCCACTTAAATCGTTTGAAACTTTACCCGTAGTAAATGCAATATCTTCAACGGTGGTTAAGCCTATTTTGGAATAAACACCAAAGTTTATTTTAATATCATTATAGACTTCTTCAGGAGTAATTCCTACCACATTTGTATCTATTGCTGATTTTAACTTATGCTGAGATAAATTACCTCCAACTAAGGTATCGGGAATGCGGAATCCTCTGTTCTGAAGATTACCCCCATCTTTCCAATTGTTAATTATTACTTGCTTACCAAATCGTGTCCACAATAATTCCGCATGGTTAACCATAAATGGAGAGATGAACCAAATGGCTTTATCGCCAAATTGTTGTTGAATAATTTTAGGGACAAAATCTTCAGTAAAAAAGTGTTTTGAAACTTTCATTTTCCTATAATTTTTTTGATACGAATAAACCAATTTTTTTTATTTAATTTAGCTAATACCTTATCATAATTTAAAACAATAATAAAGCCTACTGATATACAGGACAAGAAATAAAATATTATTTGCAAAAATAAAATAACCGTGGCAAAGTGTGCTGCTAATCCTGTGCTTATCCACAATCCCATAAATATTTCAGTCAATATTTTTTTAGTGTATTCCGACATATTTTAATCGTATTTTATTAATTCAAAGTTGTTTTTTATACACCATTCTCTTACGTCATTCGGGGTGTAATTTTCAGGCTTTAATACGTTATCCCCTAGCATTTTTATTATGCGCATTGTTGCTTCACCGCACACATACTTATTGTCCTCACCGTACTTTTTCTTTACATCTTTACCAAATAACAATTTAGGAATAAAGCCAACTATTAGCATTTTAAAGCTGTAATTAGCCCCGTACATTTCTGTTATTATTTCATGGTATTTGTATTTGTCAAGTTTTGGAGCGCGATACACTTCAAATGTATATTTGAACTCCATATCCCACATATCAAAACGTCTTGGAAAAAAACCCTCCTTTTGTGCATCTACAATACACAATATACCGTTTACATACTGAACTTGTGCCGTATGCGACCAGTTACTTTTAGTCGCTAACATTATAGCTTCCGATAATTCGCTTTTGCCTCTGCAAATTAAAATATCTCCGTCTTGTAGGTTGTTTGGCTCTTTCATTACTCGTTGATTAATTTGTTAGCTAGTTTTATTGCGTTTGCAAATTCAATGCTTATAAAGTCTGAATAGGGGTATTCGATACCGTTTATTGATATTTTATTGCTTCCGAACTTGGTGTAAAAGCTTGTTACTGTTACGCCTTTAACGTCATATACTTTGGCTTTTAAACCGTCTATTACTGCTTTGTCGGCATTGCTTAACTCTGAATAAAACTTTGTTAATTGTTTAAATGTTTTGCCGTTAATAGGGAGTATTGATATACTAAAGGCATCATAACGATAGTCAACATAATCTACTTCCTTTTTTGTCTTTGTAATGGTATCAATTCTGTTTTTTAATATCTGTTTAAAAGCTGATAAGATTATGGAATCGTTACCATTTAATGTATTTTCGGGAATGTTAAACGTTTTTTGTTCGTCAACATCATTTTTGTAATTTACAATTATGTTGCCGTTGTAATCTACATAAGTGTTTTGTACTGTTTGAGCTGATACTACCAATGTTATAAGTAGTACTGCTAAAGTTGTTGCTATTTTTTTCATGTTGTTTTTATTTATTGTTTTATAATTTTTTTTCTATTGATAATGATATAAACGTGTTTGTTCCAACCGTCCAGCCAATAATTTTAAACTCGTAAATATTAACATCGTTAACTATTAATGTTGCTGTTAATTGTTCTGTATTGGCGGTATTCCACCATGATATATCGTTATTGTCTAAATTTTGCGTTGCACCTGCTGCAATGGTTGCATTAACTGTATTTCTAATCTCTAAACTTGCGCCATAAATTACTGATGCAAATGTTAATCTCAATGAAATACCTGTGTTGTTTAGTAATAATGGTCGGTAAAAACTATTGCTATCCTTTACTATTCTAAATTTTAAGCCGTCAATACTAATGTTTGTTTCAATAGTTGTATTGTTTGCGGTACTTAAAGGAATAGTAATTATTTCAGCCCTGTATGCGCTTTTTATCTGCCATGAGCCAGCTTCATAAATATAAGCTATCCCTGTATTTAGGTCTGTTGTTTCATCTCCATTTTTACCTGTTAATGAATTACTTTCGGGTGTACCTGTTATTGCAGTAACCCTTCGCCGTTGACTTGTTTTATCGTATATTATAGGCATACTACCAGTTGTTTGTTGTTGATTCAAATAAATCTCCCCCTACCATTAATGTAGGTGCGTATGGTGTTCCATAAGTTGCATCGCTAAATGTATCACCTAGTCGGAAGCCAGCAGCGCAATTATCAATTACACTATAATCAAAAATCTCTTTTGACGTGTTACTCAATACTTGTATAGGTGCTAAACCATTTGCTACTTTTAATTGTGGTTGTGACCTTAATATAACCTTACTACCCGTACCTATCATTTGAATTAATCCCGATTTACTATCGGCATGAGGGCATGTTAACGAGCCTCCTGTTTGAATATAAGTGCCACCATTTAATCTTAATGTTGGTGTTTGGGTTGCTGATTCTGCAACGTCTGTCGGTCTTATTAAATTTATTTTACCGTTATTGTTATTAATAATGCCAGTAATATTATAAGATATAGCACCTCCATCAGCTAAAACCATTGATAATTCAGATGTTGAACTTAAATTTAATGTTCCTGCCATTAACTCAAACCTTGCCAAACAAGTTCCTAAAACATTTAAAGTGCATCCTGACCCTACGGTTATAATTGGAGTTGTAAACCTACTTGGTGTTGTTACATTTAAACTATTTAATAAATCAACTTTTGAGGTTCCTGTTAAATTTATCCTTGAACCACTCGCTCCAATAACATAATTATTTTGAGATGGTGTAATTACTGCATAAGAATTGTTACTTCCTGTATATGAATTGTAATATGGAGTATAACAGTTTAATTTAACTACGCAACTCGAAAAATTTGTCACTCCTCCTATAACATTTCCGTTGAACAATATGCAATTAGTTGCATCTGCTGTTCCTGTTCCGGTTATAGTTATATTGGCTAATACTTCATTATTAAATGATATGCTTCCTCCATTATTATTAATTGTTAAAGATGTGTTAACAGGAAAAACGCCTATTGAACCATTAATAACAGCCTTGCTATACCTATTAGGTGTTAAAACAACACTACCATATGTATTTCCGTTTACTTGAAAATGGCCATGAAGATTTAATGCTGTAACTGTTTGAGGTGTTTCGGTAACTCCATTTATTTCCATGAAACCTCTATTTAAACTAACTGAAATGCCGCCCAGTAGACCATATTTATATCCACTAAATATGAATTTAGAATTTGTAAATGTCTCACTTATGCCTGCAATTGAACCATTGTTGCATAAAAAGTTAGGACAATTCATTATAAAATTCTGAAAACCATAAACAAGAGCTAAATCACATTGCGCTCCAGTTCCAACAGAAGAGTAGTATTTTATATCAAAATACCAAGACATAAAACTAAAAGCTGAATTTGTTAGTAGCTTACTATTAGGATGCGTTCCAAACCAAAAACCACCTTCTACATATTGCGGAACTGAGGAATTAGAATTAAATAATGTAAGATTGCCAAATGTTATCATACTATTACCCATTGAATAGTGGAATCCATCTTTTCGCCAATTACTTGCAGCGGTAAAACTACCGCTTCCAACTATTAAATACTGTGTTACCCATGTTGCTGTAATAGTTGCAGCAGCTGTGCATGGTTTTGATAGTACAATGCTGTTAGAAGTAAAACTAACAACATATGTTTCTAATGGGATATTAGTACCGTAAATAATTTGCCCTACCTCAATATTGGCGGTTGAACTAACCGCTGTTAATGTGTTGCTTGAATTTGTTGTTGTGGCTGTTACTGTGCCTGTATTGTTAGTATTGGCTAAAACGTATTCCACCGTTTGAAACTTGTTGTTTTCATCATTTATAATTCCTGTTGCATTATTACCAAATCGAGAGTCAACAAATATTTTATTAGCTGCATTTACCTTTGTTGGTGTTGGAATATTTAACACCCCATTTGTTAGTGTTGCTGCGCCTGTTCCTGTTGCTGTTACAGAATATAAAGGGGCTGTATTTGTTACTGTATAAGTGCTTAATGATGTTGCTATGCTTATGCCGTTGCCTGATATTGCTGTTGGTGTAAATATAGGTGTACCGTCAGCGTGCCATCCTCCGTCAAATGTCCATTGTGGCTTATTAATGCCCTGACCTGTGGTATCTGTTAGAATAAGATTAACAATATCGCCTGCTTGAGTTGTAAATGTTGACGGAAGAACCAGTTTTGTGCTGTTTGTCCATACTACACCATCACGGCATATGAATTTACGCTGTGCGCCTCCTAGTGCCGAATATGTTGGTTGTTTTACAGATGGGCTACCGACAAAGTTGATAGTTCCAGTATTGGTTATGCTAAAAGTATTCGCGCCTTGTGGGTTTATTGTACCTGAATTAATTGCTGTTGGGGCTATTCTTTCATTTATTGCTTCTATGCAAAATATATCTCTCTGACGTGAATAATTTGTTGTTTGTAGTATAGGTGTTATTACGCTTGAAAATGAACCTCCGTTTGCCGTAATGTCGTTTATGCCTGAAATATTGGGTGCGCCAGTATTAAAGCCGCGTTTGATCCATTGTGTATTTAGCCAATTTTTAAAATTGACAGAATCAGCAGACCACATAGATAATGAAGGCGTGAATACCATACCCCAACCAACTTGAGGAGTTATCCATTGTGTATTTATTCCATCAGCTTTTTTACGCTGAAATTTATAGGCGTCTTGCGAAAAAGCGTTAAAGCTTACCAGTATTAATAAAAGTGAAATTATTTTTTTCATGTTGTTATGGGTTAAATGCTCGTACCTTATTTAGTTCGTAAATAACAAATTCAAATGCATTGCCGGGTGATATTGTTAATGGATTGTTGGCTCCCAGTCCGGTTCCATTGTAATATATTTCTCCTCCTACTTTTGGATAAACAAATAAATCATTTGCGGCATCAGCGTTACGAACCTTCCTTCTATAATTTACATCATTTGAAGACAATGCAACTCCTTTTACTCCATCGGTAGAATCGATGATATTATCATCTTCATTTAATACCGTAGCCGTAGCTTGATTATTACCTGCAGGTGTAACTATTTTGGTGCTAAGTTCGGTTAGGAATAATAAATTTTGAAGTTGCGTTGTTCCGTCGCCAATTTTAAATTTCATCGGATTTGAACCTAACAAACAAATGATTCTGCCCTGTTCCAATACTAATGTTGCATTAGTAGAAAACCATGCTTCGTTTTTTGTGGCGACTTGTATTGAACCAAATAATGACATTATAAAGAATCAATTAAGGTTGTTGTGTTTTGATCGGGATCATCTATTATACCTGAAAACGGAACGCCTACGGTAGAAGGCAAGGCGTATTCAAACTTTAAGGTAATTGCTATAACTGTTGTGTTTGTTGTTGACATTATGGTATTACTGTAATGGATGAAATTGATTGTTTAAGCGTAAATAAATATTGTGAGGTAATACTATCATATTTACTATCTGAAACTATTGCACTTGTTTTTCTGATTATTACTTCAATAAACTTTTTTCCTAACGGTGCTAATTTAAGAGTATCGGAATCGATGATAAAGGACAGCTTACCTGTTGCCTGATTTGATGTATCAATTGATTTCCATCCGGCTGTAATTTTTCGGCTATACTTGGCTAAAGTAGAGCGGTCGGCATTGTAAACAAAGATGCCGATGTTATCAAACCCCGAACTAAAATCTATTGGAGCATTATCAGCATCAATACATGATACTTCAAAAGTTTTGTCTTCGAAACGATAAACGGTAATTTCGTTGTGTAGCATTTTTATAAGGTTTAATCTCTAAAATTAAATTTTGTTTCGGTACCAGGTAACCAATCGGATTCAACCAGTTCTAAGTTTTTAGGGCCGTTAAATTGAAACTCTAAACGCCAACCGTAACAGCCGTCAAATACAGGTCCTACATCTACTAATTGAATACTGTTTACATCCAAATGTTTTATTAAGCTTTCAGGAGTTGTACGACCGGGTTGATTTGCTTTTTTTCTGTCATTCAAAATTTTACTTTGCATTTGTGACGCTATGATGTATGTTTCTTTTAAAGCAATAACAATATCAGCAGGGTTTATTTTGCCTACTTTTTTTATAATTACTATAGCCGATGAAGAAATGGCACGTATGTTATCGGACAGTTGATCGGATAAACGTTCATTTGGAATTTCTAAACAAAGTGCCGGATATTCTATATTTTTTAAAGAACTCAAAGCATCTTCAACACTGAAGGTGATGAAGTGCTTTTTTTGTGCTGTGTGTTGAATTGCTTTGTTGTTAGTTGCAGCACGTTCAAAGTAAAGTTCTAAGTTAGCTAAGTCCATTTGTGTTTTTAGGTTTACGTTCTATTGCTTCTTCCAATTCTATTAAAATCAAAACCAAATCGGTTTGGGCTGTTTGGTCGTAATTGCCAAACTTATTACCACTCAATGCCATTATTAGTGGTAAAAAGCCTTTATCATTTGATTTTTGTTGGTTTTCGGATGAAAATATATGAGGGTGTTGTTCTACTATATATGTTCGGCAACCTATGTACCATAATAATATGGCTTGTTTTTTTGCAAATGATAGTTTTGAAATGGCTTTGGCATTTTTTTCAATGTTTGCCATGTAAAATGGCACACGCTTTTCGCCAGTTTCAGCTGTTTTTGGAGCCGGGCGATAGATGCATGCGATAAGGTTGTTTAAGTCATTATTACTTTCGGTTTGCAGGTATTTTATGTAAAAAAAATCGGCAAAATGAAACTCCAGGGCTTTTATGTTGCCGAGCTTATTATTGGGTGCGTAGTACTTTTTAAAACCTATTCGTATTACCGGAAATGGGCATACGGTAAGTGTGTTTTTGATAAAAATAAAGTTAGTGAGCTGTAATAATGCCCATTGCTCTTCATTAGTGAGCTTGGTGATGAGTTTTACTCTTTTTTGTTTGTTAAAAACAGTAGTACCCTTTATTAATTGCACAAATAATAGGGCTTTTACACGGTTTAAATCGAGGTTGTTTTTTGCCATCAATTGCCATGCTTGCCAAAGGTTAGCAATGTAAAGCAGTTGTTTGGTTGATAATTCATTCCAGTTCTCTGGAACGGAAATATCATCAACAATAGATTTGTTATTACTGGTATATTTTAATAGTACGCTAACCATTTAACTTATATTTTTTTTACTGCTATAATTAATGCTCGTATTGCAATGATTGAAATGCTAATATAAAACCACCAAAATGTAAAGCCGTCGAACTTTGTTTTATGAGCTTTGTCGCAGGCAATGTATTTTACTGACAACTCCTTTATCTGATGGTAATAAATGGTTTCACGAAGTCCTTTTATAACAGCTTTTAAACTATCAGCTTCACAAGTAACAACGAGTGTGTTGCCTTGACTTTTTATAATTGATTTGATACCTTTTTTTACTTCTGTTTTTTCAAATGGTTTTAATTTCCCAACAGAATCGCATAGCTGAGCGCATGGATTTGGAAGGTATTGCACTGTACCATCCTGTGTGATGTAAATGGTGGTATCGCGCAAACGCTCAACTACACTATCTTTTGCAAAACTTGTAACAGCACAGGTATTGCAAATTTTAGCGCGTTGTTTTTCGGTAACGCAAGCTGTAAATAATAGTGCTATGCTAAAGCATAGCCACGTAGCCTGTTTGATTTTCATCGTTTTTAAAATAAGTGTCGGTTGTTTCTGAATTATAAGCGGTACTTGAAGCATACACAGGGTAATCGGTGATGTTTGCTTTTAAAAAATCTTTAAGTATTTGGATGTACGTTTCACCATCTTTTTGTGCCTGCAGCTCTAACTTGCTAATCATACTTGGTGCTGATGGTTGTTTTGCATTAATGGCTTCGCGGTTACCGGTATTATTAAAATTTAAAATTCCGTTTTCGTTAATAGTAACAGCCAGTGTTGTAAAAGCATTTGCCATAGTGAGATTGGCAATTGCTTTTTGGATGTATGGAATAAGTAATTTATTTTTATCGGAAAGGGTATTGGTTGTATTTTGATTTTTTAGTACGGCATAAAATTCGGGTGATAACTCGGCCTGAATGGTAGTTTCTTGCACCTTTTTCATGTGGCTTCGAATGGCTAAGAAGTTCAAACGCGAATAGCCTAAAGCACTGTAACAATTTGTAAATACAATTGCTGAAGGAATAAAACAGTCTTTAAATTCGGTATAAGCAGAAGAGCCTGACCATCCTGCATAATCGGCTTTGTTTTGTTCCATAAAGGCAAGCAAATCTTCCATTGCGCTGCCTGCCTGTTTAATTACACTGCGTTGCAAATCATCAATTTGCCATTGAAATGCTGTTTTTAAATTTTCGTTTGTAGCAATGCGAATGCCGGAATCACTTATTTGAAGTTGCCCGGATGGTATCCATAAATAGTACGCATACAATGCCAAGGCTGCTTGTACTTTTTCAAGTAGTTTTGTAAGCGCCGGTGATAAAGATGGCGTGATAACATTATATGCATTGCTCAATGTGGTGTATTGAGCTTGTGATATTGCAGGAATGATATAATCACGCTCCGCCTGAACGATGAATGGTTTTACATTAGCAATATTATCGCTAACAGGTACCGGCCAAAACTCTTTTATTTCATCAATGGTTTTAAACAGCATTATTTTGAAGTATTAGAGGTTGATGTTTGCGCTTTGCTTGATGTTTCAGTGCCTGTATCGAGCGTTGTCATGAATTGATTTTTAAAGCGGAAGGTGATGTCTGTCCAGCCGTTGTAATCAACTACTAAATTGTTTAGTGGTTCTAAAATCAAATCCTGACGGGATTTATTGGTAAGTATGTGAAGGTTGTAAGCTTCACGAATATTTGAACCTGCACCACCCAACCCATTGTTAGGCATAGTTCCAACCAATGCCGGATGCAAGCCAACAGCACTCATGGTATATGTACTTGCATCTTTTCCATCTTCTAAAAATGTACCATCCTTCAATAGGTCTGCAATGGGTTCAATTTTTATCAGCTCATTGTCTTTACCCATATTTAAATCGGAATGGAACGTTGACCAGAAATTTTTCCCGGCATTTTCAGCACCGGCAAGTAAACGTTGCACATGGTCAATTTCATCTTGCTTGATTTTTGTTTTTTCTGCCTGCGTTTTTTTATCCCAGCCATCAAATTTTAAATCCCAATATCTATTAGATACTTTGATATGATTTACTATAGTGCTTTTATGTTTTAACAGCGCTTTTTTAAATTTAGGTAGATCGGAAGAAACCTCTAACCATCCACTTTCACGGATAGAATTCCAATCTGCAAGCTGGTAAAATTTATTCCCTGGATTGGCGTAGTTTAACGTGTAAATAAAATTTGTTCCGGAAGTCGTTTCTTGAAGCGTTCCGGCTGGATCATAATAGGCGTCTATTACCGGTAATTTCTTCGTTTCAGGGTCTTCAATCTTGCCATCAGGCCATTGCGCATTGATATAACAAGTGTCTAATAATCCATTATTATTTTGCGGACCAAAACGACACTCTTCAGCGGCTTGCGTACAGATTTGTGCTATTTTTTTTCTGTCGTTGGAAAGAATTATCTCCACAAATACATTATTGAACCAATATAAATCTTTGGAAGCTTCGAGCAAATACCTGTTAATGCTTGTTTTTTTACACCAATCTTTTATGGATTTATCAAGAGCTATATCAGCAGGTGTTAATTTTTCAATTCCGTTTTTATCCTTTTCCAATATGCCCCATTCAAGCCCTGCAGAATAAAGTAAATTAGCTTGTTTATCTAGTAAATTTCCCAGCTCGGGGTTTTTTCTTACGTCAGCAATTACCTGTTGAGGGAAGTCATTGTCTTCGCCCCAATTGAGTAGTTTTTTCCCTTTATCATCTTTGGTAATGGTACCAGTAGGACGTGCAGGTTTTACCTCGGTAGAAATAATGGCACTGGAGGTTATTCCAAAAGTTGCACCTTCGTTAAATAATATCTTTTCGTCCATTAAATGAAAACTTTTTTATGATTAAATTCTGTGATTAAATGGATGTGCACAGGGTAAGGATGGTTACTGTTGCCTAATTGCTTCACTGTAATCGTTTCATTGTTCTTTTGATGGTGAGCAGCTCCAACTTCAACTGCGTTTGTTAATTCGATTATTTTGCCGCCTGTTTTCAACGTGCGATCAGCTGTAACAAATTTTAACTGGAACGGTTCGCGTTCCTTCATTACACCTAGCGCATCATTGAGATTGATTGTTTGCATAGTGCTAATTTCGGGAAGGGATTTGGTGAAGGAAAGGACAGGGTATGGAGCAAAAAAAAGCGATACTAAATAGTATCGCTTTTTTTTGTTTTAGGTGCTTTCCATTTTTCGGGAATATGATAATATCTGGCTGATTGAAGGAGTTTTATAATTAAATCATTGCTTACTCGTCCTTCGGCATACCTTTTTTTAATTGTGCGTGAGGTATTGGGGTCTATGCTGCATAGCTTATACCATCCTCGTTGTGCGGTTAAGTGTTCAAAGGCTTGTTGTAGTAGTTTTATTTTGCAATGGTACAGGTTCAATACTTCGTCAATTTTATTGACAGAATCAAGTAATTTTATTTTTTCAGGTTTATAAAAAATCAAACCTTCGTCAATTACTTGTTTTATCTCATCAATGCGGATGAATGGCACAACCGAACCAATAATAAAAGGCTCAAACATTCTACCTTTAAAAAGTAAATACACCAACTCAAATAAATACGGTATGTCCGTATAAACAGCAACGCAATTTATAATTGGTTTGCGTAATGGTCTACCGCTATGATTGCCTTTTATTTGAATATAAAATGATGGTGTTAAATTACTTTTGTTAGGGTATGATAGTACCCGATAATTCATGCGTTTGCAATGAACATGTCAAAAATACCTAATGCAACATAGTATCTATTTGCTCCTGGATTTTTTGAAAGTATTTTTTTTGAGTATGATTTGAAATTGCTTTCAGAATAGATATGCTCTAAGCCTCTTTGGCTCAATAATTCAACAACAATATTTTTCATATATTTGTCCTACAATTGATTTAGATTTGCGTTTAAGGAAATTGTAAAAAACACCCCAAAGGCTGCAACCAATGGGGTGTTTGCTTTTTAAATACTAAACTCTAGTATTTCTTTTTCAGAAGAAGCCAGTAAGCTAGTTAATTTGGTAGTTGCCGTAGTTAATAGCTCTTTTATTACCGAAGTATTGGACACTTCAAAACTCTTGTTACCACCTTCTAAAAATAATGTGATGCCCTGCAAGCCATCATCAGCCAAAAGGAATTTGTCAAGCTCTTCTTTTTTATCAACTAAATGTTGATACCTTTTTGTAAGGATGTCAAACTGTTCAGCTCGTTTAATTCTATCCATTGCCGATTGGATTTTTTCGTTTGTTACTACTTTCAAAGTGGTAACATTTTTTTGCTCAACCTTTTCGGGAGCGATGACCGCTTTTGTTGCTTGTGTCATTTTTTTGCGTTTAAGTAATTGATTAATAATTGTTTAACAGTATAAAAATACAAAACACTTTAATGGAAAGCAAATTTTTAAGGCACATATTTAACTGAAAAACAGCTATTTATGTAGTTATTTTGCAATATCTCCCCAAAAAACTTGTCGTTTTTTATCTATTTCTTTGACTGTAAAATATTTACATTTAATTTTTAACTTTTTTTAGTTAAAATATCTCGCAGAAG
>JAGVCC010000207.1 GCA_020059395.1 Chitinophagales bacterium
AATATAGGGCACCGCCACTTTTACATCTACCTTCTGCCTGCCAAAATAAACACCGTCCAGTTCAAAATTTACATAGTTGTAATCGCCGTCGTATGGCGTGGTATTTTTAAGATACACCGCACAGCTTTGCCCTGTAAAGTTTACCGTGCAGGATGCTGCGGAAGCACTTAACGTAACGGTGCTGTCGGCATTTTTTATGGCACGGCCCATAATGCTGCCATCGGCAGGTGTAAATATTTTTTGTGATTGTGCAGGTTTGGTGCTGCTGCATGCAAAGAGCAACGTTGCTAATAATATGGAGAAGATTTGTTTCATGTTTTATTTTTTTCTCAAAAAGGCACGGTGGCACAGGTTTTATTTTTATCGATAGCACCGTTTAGAATATTCTCTCAAAATCCCGTTAGGGATGATATGTTGGTAGAACAGTTAGAAAACATTTATTAAATGCCGTAGGCATGTAAGGCTTGCAAACTACCTTTCGTGCCTACGGCACTTTAATAGCCTTTTCGGTTTTTCTACCAACCTTTTGCCTCTACGAGGCATAAAAACCTATAACCTTTGTAAAATACTATATACAAAATTTAATAGCTGCTGTAGCTTTATTCTGCTTTAATAATTACTGTTGCACTTTGCAAACCCGGTGCTGTTGCTTTTAAACTAATGTTTCCTTTATTGCCATTGCTTTGCAATACTGCCAGCGCTTTACCATTAAATGCTTTGCGTTTATTGTCTTTAAACGATTCCATACTGGTTTGGCTGCCGTTATCTACACCAGCAATAAAACCATTGCCGGCTATTTCAAACTTAATAAGATTGGCTGCATTGGGAACAAGGTTGTTATTTTTATCCAGCACATTCACTGTTACAAAACTTAAATCTTCTCCGTTGGCTTTTATGGTTTTTCTGTCTGCAATTAATTCAATTCTATATGCAGCGCCTGCAGTATTTATTTTTTTGGTTAATACGGTTGCTCCGTTTTTTGTGCTGATGACTTTTATAAAACCGGGTTCATATTTCACCCGCCACATAATATGAAAGGCATCTTTTTGTTTTTGCTTTTTGCCCAGGCTTTTTCCGTTTACAAATAATTCCACTGCATTGGCATTGTTGTAGTACACCCATACATCTACCGAGTCACCTTTCTTCCAACCGGTAGGACCGGCCTGTTCGTTCCAGTGCGGAAAAACATGCAGCACCGGTTTGTCCGTCCACACGCTTTTGTACAGGTAATAACAATCTTTAGGAAAGCCAGCTAAATCCATTATGCCGAAATAGCTGCTACGTGCAGGCCAGTCGTATGGGGTGGGTTCGCCAATGTAATCAAAGCCCGTCCAGATGAACATGCCGGAAATATGTTTTTCTTTTTCAAACACTTTTAATGTTTCTTCATGTGTGCTGCCCCAGGGTGCGCTGCAGTTTTCGTAAGCAGAGCAGGTAGTATCTGCGTTGCCGGTAGTAAGCGGTTTATCCCAGCGTATGGGCCAGCGGCGGATGCTGTCACTCGGCATATCATAATGTCCACGGGTTTGTAAAGCAGAAACGGATTCTGTTGCAATAAAAGGTTTGTTGTTCCATTTTTTTATAACGCTGTCGCCCCATTCTTCATGGTGATAATTGTAGCCAACAATTTCTGTAATAGCTGCTTTCAGCAGCCTGTTCCATGCTTTTGTTTCATTATTACCTGTTACCGTTGGCCTTGTATTATCCAATGCCATTACGGTTTCATGCAGTTCTTTTAAAATTTCTGCAGGCCGGTTATCGCCGTCTTTTGCCCATTGCTCCGGTATTTCATTTCCCAGGCTCCATATTATTACCGATGGATGATTGCGGTCTCTTTTTATTTGTGCTTCTAAATCTTTTTTGCCCCATTCATTAAATTCTAAATGATAATCAAAAGGATTTTTTTTTCGCTCCCACATATCAAAGGCTTCATCCATTACCAGCATACCGTGTTTGTCGCATAAATCCAGCAAGCCCGGTGCCGGTGGATTGTGTGAGGTGCGGATGGCATTACAGCCCATGCTTTTTAAAATTTCTATTTGTCTTTCTGCGGCACGTTCATTAAAAGCAACACCCAGGCAACCTAAATCATGATGATTACAAACGCCACGAATTTTAACAGCTTTACCATTTAGAAAAAATCCATTGATTGCATCAAATTTAAAATAGCGTATGCCGAAAGTGGTGCTGTATTCATCTACCGCTTTTCCATTTTGTGTTACGGTTGTTACCGCTTTGTACAAGTACGGATTTTCTAAACTCCACAGCGTTGGTTTATTTATTATAATATCCTGTGCTGTTATGGAAGCAGCTTTTGTTGTAGTGGTTGCCACCACATTATTTTTTGCATCTAAAATTTTTGTTGTAAAAAAAATATTGTCTTTTTTCTGCGGCGCTGCAGCAAGCGTTGTTTCCACTCTTACTGTTGCTTTTGTGGTGCTTACCTCCGGTGTGGTTACAACAGTGCCCCATGTTTCAATATGTGTGGGGTTGGTTTTTATCAGCCATACATTGCGGTAAATACCGCTACCGCTGTACCAGCGGCTGTTGGGCTGCTGGTTGTTATTTACTTTAACTACTAAAATATTTTTTTTGCCAAAAAGTAAATGGGGCGTTATATCATACTCAAAAGATATGTAGCCATTGGGGCGGTAGCCAATTTGTTTTCCATTCAACCAAACGGTGCTGCGGCAATACACTCCTTCAAATAAAATAGAAAACTGTTTACCCTTATCTGCTTCGGGCAGTTCAAATACCTTACTGTACCAGCCCATACCGCCACGCAAGGCACCGCCGCCGGTGCCAGTGGGGCTTGTTTTATCAAAGGCAAATTCAAGGCTCCAGTCGTGTGGTACATTTAATTTACGCCAGCTATTAAAATTTGTTTCGGCTGCATAATCTGTAATGCTGTCTAACTTAAAATTCCAGTTGCTGTTAAAATTTTGGGTAACTCTTGTTTGTGCATTTAAAAAGCCACAACATAAAAAAGCAGCAGCAATTAATATAAGTCTCATTGTTCTGTATTCATTTTGTAACGTTAAAATAGTTACTCCATTTAATCTTAGCTAATTTATTTAATCCGGAGGTTTTGCCTCCACAGCCGGCGGGCTGCGTAACTGGAGCGCCACTGCTTTTTGCCCTTTGAAAAAATTTGCTTCGCATTTTTTCAATCACGCCTTTGGCGTGACCGGACAAAAAGAGGTGGCTTATCCAGTTACTGGTGAAAATTTGAAAGCATCATTTATAAAGTAACTCATTCTCTTTTTTTCCTATTTTTTTAAAGGATAGTAACGCTTACTTATCCATCACCAAATAAACAACACCTCTTGCAGGCACGGTTACATTTATACCGCCTGCGGTGTTAGCTGCATTGGCAGCAATGCTTGTATAATTTGCTGATGGCCCGCCAGTGGGTTCTGTTGGTCCATTGCCATTTACAAATACTTTGGCAGAAAACTCTCCGTTATCTGTACCGCCGGTTAAAGTGTACCAGTAAAACTTAGCGCCTGCGGTAGCATTTTGCAAAGTAATGTTTACTGTTTCTGTTGTGGTACTTTTATTTACCAGCACCACTGCTTTTTCTCCACTGGTAAAAGAAGAGGCATAAGCCAGC
>JAGVCC010000268.1 GCA_020059395.1 Chitinophagales bacterium
GCATCATTTAATGCCTGATAATGCTGGTACAAACCATTTTGGTTGGGCTTGTTATAATATGGGCTTACAGAAAGTATAGCACTGTATCCTGTTAAATCAAATTTTTTGTAACCTGCAATAACAGACTGTGTGTAGTTGCCGCCGATACCTGCAACCAATGGCAGTTTGGCTTCGTTATTTTCTGCAACAAAACTAAAAACCTGTTGTTTTTCCTCGCCGCTAAGTGTAGCGCTTTCGCCGGTTGTTCCTAATATAACCAAGTACTCCACTTTACCGGCGGTAAGGTGTTTTATGGTTTTTTTCATAGCATCCCAGTCAATACTTCCATCAGTGTTAAAAGGCGTAATCATGGCAACACCTGTACCTGCAAACAAACTCATACTCTATAAAATTTTGTGTGAAGATATTAATAGCAACGCAATTGATGAAAAACAAAAAAAATCCGGGCAAAGCCGGGGGTAGGGAGTATTTTAAACTGCTTTTGTTTTAGTTGGTATTGTTAGCTGCCATTGCTGCAGCCTGTCTCAATATTTTTGAATGCACAATGTAGTTTTTACTGGAACTGTAAATAAATAAACAAGTGCCGTTTTTAATTTTGTCAATAATGGGCTTGTGCAGTTTTTCCGGTACAGCAGGGCAGCCCTGGCTGCGGCCAATATACCCCTGCATATGCACATAGTTTTCATTAACATAATCTGCGCCATGCATTACAATATCTCTGTGGTAAGCATTATCATTTATTCCTTTTTCCAAACCTACAAGGTGCATGGAGTAACCGTTTTTGCCCATGTATGTATTGGCAGTTTCATAAAAGCCTAAACTGCTTTTATTGCTTTTTGGAATATTCGAAAACTGATTGGCATACTCTTTACCTGAATTTAAACCATGTGCCACGTAAGTATTAAACAGTATTTTTTTCTTTTCAAGATCAATTACAAACAATCTTTTTTTGTAAGAAGGCAAACTGAAATCTGCAATTGAAATAATTTTACGGTTATCGATTTTTCCTGAGTGGATTAAATAATCAAGGCCTTGTGTGGCGTAGTTGTATGCCTGTTGCGATAAACCCATCAAATGCAGCTTAAGGCTGTCATACAACGTAGCGGCACTAATTTCTGACAAGTTAATTATTGGCAATACCGCAGTATCTGATGCTGCGGAAATATGTGCTGGCTTAGTTTCAGTTACTGCACGGCTTTTTGCAAAGCCAAAAGGCAGATGTAGTAAAAAGATAAATACTGAGGAAAAGAATAAATAGATTTTTTTAAAGCGAACTTTCATTATTCCATTATTGGATTTTTAACAAGGCGCAAAAATGCGTATTGGGAATGATGTAAAAATGTTAAAATTTTGTAAAGCCGCTGTATTAACCCTCTATGTATTTTTTGTATTTTTAATATGCAGTTTAGCTGTGTAAAAGCAGGCGATTTTATTTTAACAGTTACCTAAAAATATTTATTAACTCAATTAATTTTTGAAATATGGATGCTGACATGCTGGTTTTTGCAAAAATTGTTGCAGTATGCGTACTAATAGTAGGAATTGTGAGTTATATTTTTTCAAGACAACGGGGCAACAGATACCTGGTGTATGCTGATAATTTTATAGTTAAGACTAAAGACGGCCACGAATATAAATGGGCTGACGTTAAGTACATACGCTATATCAACAAGTATGTAATTGGAAAAGGAACCACCACGGCAAACTATGCCTTACTGTTTTGTTTTAAAAAAGGAAAAGTACTGATAGACCGCCGCTCAAACATATATCATCAGGTGTTTCGCTTTGCAGAACAATTACAGGTTACTAAAAAAACTGTAACTACAAAAGGTTTGTTGAAAGAAGAGCAGGTATAAACAGCTTCAATCAACTTTTACTTTACCGCTGCCATATTTGCCCGTTGTATTAAAATAGCTGCCACCATAAAAATAATCTGCTGCCTGTTCTAAAAAATCAACAGTATTGTTTGCAGTAAGTTGCTGTAACTGTAAAGGTGTAATGCGGCAACGATACCACCTGCCTGATTTACTGTAAGCTTCGTACTCAACAAAATAATGCACCCATTGGGAGTTACAATGTTTACAGGTGTAAATGCTGATTTCTGCAAAGCGGTTATTGGTGGTATCGGTAGCCCAAAAGCTGAAGTTGAAATTTTCTGCATTGCATTGGGGGGCTTTGCAGGGGCAGTTTTCTATTTCATTATTATTTGTTGTATTCATGTTTCTAATTAACAATCTGGTTTAATAATTATTGCAGCCACTCAAAAATACGTTTACCATTAGCCTTTTATGTTAGCACTGTTTTGGTTTTAAGTAAAATAACATTTATCTTTTGAAAGTATAAATATTTGGCTAATGATAAAAAAAGGAACCCATTTTTTTTTGCTGCTGTTTGTTTCAATACTATTTTTTACAAAACACACAGCTGCACAACAACCTAATACAGACAGTTTACTGGCCGTTTTAAAAAAAGCACCTGAAGATACAGCTAGGGTAAATTTACTGTTAAAACTTGCAAGTTTATACAGGTATAATAGTACCGACAGTGCTTTTATATTAAGTACACAGGGGCTTGCCCTTGCCGAAAAATTAAATTTTGAACCGGGTATTGCTGAGGCCTGCACTATTAAAGGATCGCTGTTTGCTGATGGTGCTAAATACGATGAAGGGTTAAGCACCGTACTTAGGGCAATAACGATTTTAGAAAAAAAAGTTTCCAGTAGTAAGTTACCGCCAGATTCTTTGCTGCTTGCCAAATTAGGTGGTGCGTATAATGTTGCCGGACACAACACCATTGCAAGAGGGAGTTTAAATGAAGGATTGAAATATTCATTTTTAGCATTAAAAGCAAGAACACAAGCCGGCCACAAAAGGGGTATTAGCGAAACGGAATACAATATTGGTAACATATATTTTGATTTAAACAATTACGACGAAGCGCTGAAGCATTATAAAGTATCATTACAACTTGCTGAAGAAATAAAACGGCCTAGAAATATTGCTTTTACACTTAACGTTATGGGAGATGCTTACGCAAAAAAAGGCGCAGACAGCATGGCGTTAGAATACCAGAAAAAAGCGCTTAAAACTATTGAAGGATTAAATGATAAACTTGCCGAATCGGAAATTTTAAAAACTATTGCGAGGCTGCAGGTAGAAAAAGGTGATTATGCCAATGCCGTTAAAAATCTTACCACATCATTACTGTTATCTAACCAAATTCAAAATGTAGAAACCCAGGCTTATAAACATGCCTTGCTTGGCGGTATTTATGTAAAACTAAAAAACTTTACCAAGGCAGCAATACATCTTGACACTGCTTTAGCGCTTTCAAAAGGATCGGGAGATATGTCAGTATTAAAAGAAACTTATCTTAATCTTTTCAGGCTTGATAGTGCAAAAGGAAACTATAAAGAGGCAATAAAAAATTATCAGCTTTCGGTAATATATGGCGATAGTGTTGTAAATACAGAAAGCAATAAAAAACTATTGCAACAGGAAATGCAGTACAAGTTTGATTATAGAGAAGATTCTTTAACACAGGCACATTTAATTACAAGTACAAAACTTGCAGTACAAAAAAGGCAGAATATTATTTACCTTTTAAGCGCAGGCCTTTTAGGGCTATTGCTTTTTTTAGGTTACTTAAACTACAGCAAACTTAAAAAAATTAATGTCCTTAGTAAACAAACATATCAAAAAGAAAAGAACGAACTAACACTTAAAAATGAGCAGGATATTTTAGAGGACAGGCTGCGTATAAGCCGTGACCTGCATGATGAAATAGGTGCCACCCTCAGTGGTATTAACATGTACAGCCACATGACTAAAAACGATATTGAAAAAGGAGATGTTTTGTCTGCAGGTAATGCGGTAAACATCATTCAAACTTCATCAGAAGAAATGGTGAATAAACTAAATGATATAATTTGGTTTATAAAACCACAAAACGAAACAATGGAAGCGGTAGAGGAAAAGCTGAAAATGTATGCGGCAGAAATGACAGCAGTAAAAAACATTGTGCTGCAGTTTAGTGCTGATGAGGAAGCAAAAAACTGTAACTTTTCGTTAGAGGTTCGAAAAAATATTTACCTCATTTGCAAAGAGGCTGTAAACAATGCTGTTAAATACAGCGGTGCTTCGCAAATACAATTAAAGTTTGAGGCAGATAATAAAACATTTGCAGCTTATATACAGGATAATGGCAAAGGATATAATTTAGAAACCGTAAAAAAAGGTAATGGGCTGGATAATATGTACAACAGGGCAGCATTAATTAATGCAGAGCTAATCATAAACGCAGCCCCAGAAAAAGGGTGTTTAATAAAACTGAATATCACCCGTTAGGGTATATGCAATTGCAAAAATTAACTTCAAATTTGTGTGTATGGAAATTAAGGTTGCCATTTTTGAAGACAGTAAGTTGATACGGGATGCCCTGCAGGCTATACTGAATGGCACACCCGGTTTTACCTGCACAGGAGCCTTTAATAACGGCAGGTTTTGGCAAGATGATATGCACCGAATTAAACCGGATGTAGTGCTGATGGATATTGAAATGCCCGGGCTGGATGGCATAGCATTAACGAGGAATATTACAGCAAATTTTACCAATGTAAAAGTGCTTATACAAACGGTGTTTAACGACAGTGGTAAAATATTTGACGCACTTTGTGCCGGCGCAAGCGGCTACATTCTTAAAAACGATTCTCCCTCTAAATATATTGAAGCTATAACCGAAGTTTACAACGGCGGTTCTTTTATGAACGCATCTGTAGCTAAAAAAGCACTCAGCTTTTTTACCCAAAAAAACATTGTACTTGTTTCGCCGGAAGGTACCGACTATGGCCTTACCGAAAGAGAAAAAGAAATTTTAAAAGAATTAACCGAAGGCCAGCCGCTTAAAAATGTAGCCGCAAAACTTTTTATAAGCCTGGAAACTGTACGCACTCATGTAAAGCATGTATATAACAAGCTACATGTAGCCAACCGTACCGAGGCTGTAATGAAAGCCATTCAGCAGGGTATTGCATAACCCTGTATAAAAATCACCCGTTGAGGTATTGCCCACTGCATTTGTAAAAAATAGTTTTGAGAAAATTATGATTTACAACTGCGGTTTTTTTTATGCTGATAAAATAATGCAGCAATTAGTAACAGGCATTACCACAAAAGTGAAATTTATATGAAAATCGTTTTTACAATTATTGTTTGTTTTGTATGCACCAGCTTAGTTGCACAAAATGTGGGTGTAAAAACAAATACGCCGCAGGCGGCGCTTGATGTAAATGGAAGAATAAAAATGTCAGATGACAATACAAATCCTGTA
>JAGVCC010000353.1 GCA_020059395.1 Chitinophagales bacterium
GCTCTTCCGATCTACCTGCGTGTTGCCAATATCGGTAGGGGCAAACCCTTGCGATTGCCCAATTTATAGTAGGGGCAACTCTTGCGGTTGCCCTACTATAATTATTCAAACAAATAAATTTTTAAAAAATGAAATATACAATTCATTCATTATTAGTCCTTTGTAGCGTTTTTATTGTTTTTGTATCTTGCAAAAACAACACAAAAACGGACACTACAAATATGCCCAAAGAGTGGAATTTTGTTAAAAATATTCCATTAGATAGTTTCGGAATTATCAGTATTGCACAAGCCGAAAACGCACATTTTTGGCTCTCTGATGCTGACAACAATCAACTTGTCCTAATAGACAAAGAAGGAAAAGTATTAGATACTAAAATAGATGATTTTGACCGCCCAATGCACATTTCTAAAAATGGCAATGCTTTACTAATTGCCAATTATGGTTCAGATAATTTATTGTCTTTTCAAAATGGAAAAGCGGAAAAAATAAATTTTTCTGAAAAATTTGATGCCCCTTCGGGCATTGACCAAAACGGCGATAAAATCGTAGTTGCTGATTTTTACAATCATCGAATTGTGTATAAACAAAGAGATAAAACAACTGCATTTGGCAAAAAAGGAAATGCCACAGGGGAACTAACCTACCCGACAGATGTACAATTTGCCAACGAAAAGATTTACGTTGCAGATGCCTACAATCATCGCATACAAGTTTTTGACCTTGCAGGAAAGCATTTGCAAACCATTGGCGAAGCAGAAAAAATGAATGCAACAACAGGCGTTTTTGTTAATGACAAAAACGTTTTTGCAACCGATTTTGAAAACAGTCGTATCTTAATTTACGACCTTGAAGGCAAATTAATACAAGAAATTAAAGAGCATTTAGACAAACCAACAGATGTTTTAGTGGCTGATAATCAGTTATTTATCACTAATTATCATGGACGTTTTCTTTCTATCTTTGATTATTCAATTGCAACAGCAGGTTATTATGTTTGCCCTATGAATTGTTTTCCGCCCGACAAAAAAGACGAAAAATGTCCTAAATGTGGTATGGATAAAAAAGCATTTAAACAATGATGTATATAAATATGCCTTAAATGAAATTTATAAAACGTTTTTTTAAAAAATTATTTATTAAAAAATGTTGCAAATAGTAACATTTTTATTCATTTTTACTAATTTAATCAAACAATGGCTTATGCCATATTATTTAATCAATTCAAATTTTTATTAAAATGAAAAAAATATTTTTCATAGTAGCGACATTCTTAATGTCTTTTTCTTATTCTAATGCTCAAACAACAGGCATAGATTGGACTAAATCCGATTGTGTGAACAATCAATCTACCAATCTTTTCGCAGTTTTGGACAGTAATTATTGTGTTGTACAAGAGTATGTAATGATGAATTGCAGTCCTTGTATTACAGGAGGCAAAGCCTTAAAAAATACCATTGTAAAACCGTTTGAAACGTCTAACCCAGGCAAAGTAAAGGTTTTTCAAACCGTTTTTGATAACTCAACAACGTGTGCAACAATGAAAACTTGGGCAACAACTAACGCTTTTACCGCTTCAAAAATCTTTATTAAAGGAACAACAGAAGTAAATTATTATGGTGGTATGGGTATGCCAACAATAGTAGTCTTAGGTGGCGGAAAAAGTCATAAAGTTTATTATCAAAAACAAGGTTATTCCACAGCAGACAATGCCACTATCACAGCAGCAATTAAAAAAGCCATAGCAGAAGCAACAGTAGGCACACAAGAAATTGCAAGTGAGTTTAAAGCAGAAGTTACACCCAATCCTGCATCAACCACCGTTTTTGTTAATGCTGATGCACCGATAAAAAGCATTGCATTATTCAATCTGTCAGGTGCATTAGTACAAACAATCGAAGTAGAAAACGGAAATCAAAGCGCAGCAATTGATGTAGCAACATTGCCAACAGGTTTGTATTTCACAAAAATCACTTTTACAAACAACAAATTTTTACAAACAAAATTCGTAAAAGAATAAGATGAAAAAAACAGCAATTTGTATAGCAATATTGTCTGTATTTATCTTTGCTTGCCAAAAAGATGAACCACAACTCGTGTTTAATCCAACAAAAGCAAGCCTAAACCTACCGCAGTTCGTCAAAGATTATCTTGGCGAACCTGCGGAGGTAACAGATAATATATTGACAAACGAAGGCATCGAGTTAGGTAGAAAACTATTTTACGACCCAATACTTTCTAATGACGGCACAATGACGTGTGCTTCTTGTCACAAACAAGAAAATGCGTTTACTGACCCAAGACCTTTTAGTGAAGGAACTAAAAAAGGCGATTTTGGAGATAGAAATGCTATGGTTATTACTAATTTAGCATGGGATAGTAACTTTTTTTGGGATGGTCGCCGACAATCCTTAGAAACCCAAGCACATGATCCTGTAAGCAATCCAATTGAAATGAATAACAATTGGAAAACAGTTGTTAGTCGTCTTCAAATAGATAAAAATTATCCTAATTTATTTTTTAAAGCATTTGGAACAAAAACAGTTGATAGTAATTTAGTTACAAAAGCACTTGCACAATTCGAGCGTACAATTATTTCTTTTAATTCTCGATACGATGCTTATGTTTTTAAAGGCGATACAAGCATTTTTACACCGTCAGAAAAGAAAGGCTACCAACTTTTTACCACTGTTGCACATTGTAATGATTGCCACAGTGATGTTTTGTTGGCTGACAACTCGCTAAGAAACAATGGTTTAGATACACAGCCAAAAGATGTAGGTTTAGCCCAATTTACTAAAAATGTAAGTGATATAGGTAAATTTAAAGTACCAACTTTAAGAAATATTGAAGTGACTGCCCCATATATGCACGACAGCCGTTTTAATACCTTGGCGCAAGTCGTAGAGCATTACAATAGTGGTGTAAAAGAAAACTCACCTAACATAGATGAGCATATAGAACCTTACAAAAAAGGCTTAAACTTAACATCACAACAAAAGAACGATTTAGTTGCTTTTTTAAAAACACTAACAGATAATAGTTTTTTAAAAGACACAAGATACAATAAACCTCAATAAGTACAATAAAACCTACCCATTTTATAAAATAGCGTACTTTTTTTATGAAAATATTAATCTATTTTATAAAGTTAAGTACCTGTTTTATGAAACAAGCAACCGTAATCGTAAATAAACGAGCCGTAAAAATAAAATAACAAATCTTTTTTATAAATAAGCCAACCGCATTTATAAAAAAAGTATGCGTAGTTATGAATATAGGAGCAATCAAAGCAAAAGAAGAAGGCACATTGTCGGCTGCCGCAGGCGCAACACAGCCGCCAAAGAGCCTCCTTCTTTTGCTTTGTTGTTATTCAATAGTTTTATTCTCCGTGTAAAAAAATGAAAATCCGAGAACAATGCATCTCCGTACAGCACTCCTAAACGTCGTGCCGTCGTAGATGCCACCGTCATTTTGTGAAAAAACCCTAAAAATAAGCACCTAAATATTTGGTTAATAGGCTAAAAGGTTGTACCTTTAGCCTATTAAATCAATATTTATGGTAA
>JAGVCC010000456.1 GCA_020059395.1 Chitinophagales bacterium
AAAAAATTGCTGAAATTTTTTAATTACACACATGAAATGAAAAACCACCCGCCAGAAAAAATTGATATTTTTCTTACCGTAAGCCCGGATGCTGTACAGGATCATTTTAATAAAAACGACCCGGCACCGCTTTATAAGCGCCAGCTTAGCCACGAGTTTGAAGAATATATTAACAAAGCCAAAGCGGCTGCCCGTAAGCACTCTTTTTTTGAATATAAAATTACCTGTAAAAAAGAAGAAGACAAACAATTTACAGAACCGTTGATGTATGCCGTAAAACGCCACTATGCCAATATGCTGCTTATAATGCAGGACGATTATGAACGCTTTAAAAGACATAATTATGTGGTGCTTTTTATGGGCCTCGTAATTATTTTACTGTCGCACATACTTATTCCATTGATAATAAAAGATAGTGGCGGGGTAGAGTCTGCTATACTTACCGGGATAGATATTTTTAGCTGGGTAATGATGTGGCAGCCGGTTGACAATTTGCTTTTTCACCTTAGCAGACATTTGGAAGATATAAGAACTGTAAAAAAACTAACCGAAGCCGGTGTGGTTTATACCGAAACCGGCACCATGTAAATACTGTTTAGCAGTATTGCTTACTAATAAAAAAAATTTATGCTGATAACTAACTATTTTTTTTCTGCAGCTTATCCGCTCTTAATATTATCTGCGTTTAATGCGGTTATCTTATTTGCTGCACTTATAGCAGTGGTTGCTGTGACAATAGGTTTTTATAAATCAAAAGCCACCGGTTATTACAATGCCATGAATGGCATGCAGCAGCAAATTGCAGATATGCAAAAGCACCTGGAGTACGCAAGTAAAGAAGAAGCTAAGGCAAGGGCAGATGCAAAACGGTCTGCAGCAGCAAGGGAAAAACTGCTTGTTTCATTAACACATGAAATAAGAACCCCCATGAACGGTATATTGGGTATGGCACTGCTTTTAGAAGAAACCAGCCTGGCACCCGACCAGAAAGATTATACAGAAACCATCATCAGCTCTGGAAAAATACTTTTAAATAAAGTAGATGAAGTAATTGCCAGCGATGCACTGGAGCAAATAAAAATTGACAGAACTATAAATGCGGCTCAGCAAAAACCTACTGATTTGTGTAACTGTGTGGAAGAGGTAATAGATACACTGACAGCAAAAGCCGCCTCCAGGCAAATAAAGCTGCTGTATAAAATTGACACTGATGTGCCAGCCCAGGTTTTAACAGATAACAAACGCCTGCAGCAGGTGCTTACAAATCTTTCGGACTACATAATGGAAACACAGGCACCGCCGCAGGTGGTGGTAGGTGTGCATATTATAAAACACAACCGTACAGACACTCCTCCGTCTCTTGGTTTTACTGTAAGTGCAGCTATTACCGAAAATGCATTACAGGCAGCTGCCTTATTTACTGAAGGAAGTTCTTTGAAGGACGATGAAAACACAGCAGATGAAAAAATATTAGGTGTTGCTATAAGCAAAAAATTGGTAGAAGAAATAAGCGGCACTTTAAAAACCAGTAAAGAAATAGCAGGATTTATTTTTTGTGTGCCTTTAACTGCAGCAACCGGTAAAACCAGCAGTCAATACAGCCTTAAAGATTTAGAAGATAAAAAAGTGCTGGTGGTAAGCAGTAATGTAACAGCGACAACAGTACTTTCGCATCAGTTAAAAAAATGGAAAATGCTGCCTGTAGCAGCAGCCAACAGTAAAGAAGCGCTGCAATTAATTACCAACGGGGAGTTTAATATTGTAATTACAGAAAATAACCTGACAGCAGATATCAGCGGCACCGCACTTGCTGCAGCTATTAATAAAACAAACCCTCAATTACCCGTGATGCTGTTAAATTATACCAGTATTGCAGGCAATAAACAAAGTGAGGCAATTGCAGCAACACTAAATCTGCCGCTTAAGCAACATGTATTGTTTGATGCATTACTGAGTAACCTGCGGCAAAATAAAAAAACGGGCAATGCACAGGACATGTCGGTAAAAAAACTTACAACTGCATTTGCCAGTCAATATCCATTGCGCATTTTAGTAGCAGAAGATAATGATGTAAACCAAAAGTGGGCCGCTAAAATTTTAAGCAAAATGGGTTACCAGCCCGACTTTGCTGAAAACGGCCACATTGCACTTGAAATGGTGGGTAAGGCGGCTTACGACCTTATTTTAATGGATGTGCAAATGCCAGAAATGGATGGCCTTGAAGCCACAAAAATGATACGGGTATGTCTTAATAAACAACCTGTAATAATTGCCATGACGGCAAATGTGATGCATGGAGACAGGATAGCCTGTATGCAGGGCGGTATGGATGATTACATAAGCAAACCTGTGCAGTTGGGAGAGCTGGTGAATATGCTGGAAAAGTGGGCCCTTGTTATTGATGAAAAGCGTGAGTTGGAGTCGGCAGGTAATGGCTGATGTTTAATATAGAATAAACTGCTTTATATGCGGCGCTGCCTTTAATTAAAGGCAGCGCCCTTTTTTTTAAAGGTAAATATGCAATTACCGTATAAAGCGAATCATTGTGTGGAATAACCAAAACTGCTTAAACAGATAATGCCCTTTTTTAAAAACACGGGGCAACCGCTGCACACTTTGCAGCAGTATTTAAAAACTTCTGGTTGTATATTTATAACTGGCTAATGAAAAAACTTTATCTCATATTGTTTGCTGCCACCAGCTTGCTGCAAATAAGTATTTGCAAAGCCCAGGAAATTATAATGGAGCCCCGGGCACAGCTGATAACCCGTTTTCCTTTTAAACAGTTCAGTGGAGGTGTTATGGTGGTTAAGGCAAAGCTGGGTAACATACCCGACTCCCTTAATTTTATACTTGATACCGGCAGTGGCGGTATTTCGCTTGATTCTTCCACATGCAGCGAATTTAACATTGCCTCCACAGCTACTGATACCACCATAGCTGGCATTGGGGGTATGCGTAAAGTACCTTTTGTTTTTGACCAAACCCTGCACCTGCCCGGCCTTGAAGTAAAGCAGCTTAATTTTCACATAAATAATTATGAAGTACTCAGCAGTGTATATGGCGAAAAGGTGGATGGTATAATTGGTTATAGTTTTTTCAGCCGCTATATTGTTGCCATAAATTTCGACAGCAGTTTAATAACCGTATATAAACCCGGAAAATTCTCGTATCCAAAAAATGGCGCAATGCTGCATCCGGCCTTTACTTCCATCCCTATACAATGGGCCGGTATAAGAGACAGAAAAAGGTTTGGCTACAATTTTTATTTTGATACCGGCGCAGGTCTGTGCTTTTTATTAAGCGAACGTTTTGCAGAAGACAGTGCGGTGCTGCTTAACAAAAGAAAACCGGTGGTTACACAGGCACAGGGTATGGCTGGTAAGCTGCAAATGCGGCTGAGTGTTGTAAAAGAAGTAAAACTGGGGCCCTATCGTTTTAAAATGGTACCGGTATATTTATACGATGATCTTTACAACGTAACATCTTACCCGTTTACAGGCGGTTTAATTGGAAACGATTTACTGAGGCGTTTTAATATGGTAATTAACTACCCCAAAAGGGAAATTCACCTGCTGCCCAATTTACATTTTAAAGATGCTTTTGATTATGCATACACAGGCTTGGGCATTTATTATACCGAAGGAAAAATAATGGTGGAAGATGTAATAGAAGGTTCGCCGGCAGAAAAAGCTAAATTTAAAGTGGGCGACGAAGTTTTTGCCGTAGGCAGTAATTTTTCT
>JAGVCC010000476.1 GCA_020059395.1 Chitinophagales bacterium
AAACTACAGCATTGTAGAAGAATCCCTATAAAGCAGATGCAACATGAGTAACTACAATTTCTACCCGCCTGTTTCGTTGTCTGCCTGCTGCGGTGCTGTTTGTTACCACAGGTTGTACCGCCGCTTTTCCTGTTGCCGTAATTTTTGCTGCAAGGTGAGGGAGCTGACTGATTATGTAATTTTTTACAGCACCTGCCCGGGCAAGTGATAATTGCTGGTTATGGTTATCATTGCCCGTGCTATCTGTATGTCCGGTAATATGTATTGCCAAAACATTATGTTGCTGCAACTGCACACATAAGCTGTCTGTTATTTTTTGCACAGCAGGTTTAATATCACTTTTATTTATATCAAACAACAAGCCCGGTATTACCACAGTATCACTAACAAATTTTACAACTGGTGTTTGTTGCGCTTCTTGTTCTTTAAAAACAGCCATGTTATCACTATGGCGGTGGTTGTAAGCAAAAAGCTGTGCTTCAGTTTTTTTATATGTATCACATAAGGGCAGTTGCTCTGCTGGCTGTAAAAGTATTTCGTCAATAAAATACAGCACATCGCCGCTTTTATTCATGGCGTCTTTCATTTCATAAGTTACTTGTGGCAGCCCTTTAGTTGTAAATACAAAAAACTGCTCGCTGCCCGTGGCTGTAAAACTGTATGTAACAAACTGCCATTTTTTATGCGGCATTTCATTTAAATATTCTTTTGTAATAATAACCGAGGGATTGTCTGGCAGGTTGTGTACACTTGAAAGTACCGGTTCGTTTTTTGTAAAATAAACCGCCAGTGCATTAAAACTAATGGTTGATGTATGGATGTAAAAAGAAAGTGTATACTTTTTATTTTTTATCAACGGGCAACAAAGGCCTGTGTACACATAACGGGGTTTATTAAAATTTGCCATTACATTACCGGCCGGCACAATTAAAACCATATCTCCCAATAATGCTTTGGGTGCTTTATGGCCGTTTACTAAAAAATTACCTGCAGGAATATTAAACCATGCCTCAGGTGCACAATCGGCTTTATACTCAGTACAATTATTTATAGCTTCAAAGCTTGGGTTGGCAAAAAGGTTTTGGGCAGTTATTTGGCAACAGCACAACAATAAAAAATAACACTGAAAAAAAATGTTTTCATTAATGGCTTTTAATTCTGTTTGAAGTTAACTTATAAATTTTATTTTCGCTGCTGTTAAAACAAAGCCTATGTCATTACACTTACACCGTACCGAATTTGGAAATCCGGCAAATGCCGGCAATGTTTTAACCAGAGATGAGGCCATTGCTATATTGAACGATTGGGTTAAAAACGAACGGCTGCAACTGCACATGAAACAGGTGGCGCATTTAATGAAATGCTGGGCAGCAGAAAGAGAGGGCTTAAACGAAGCCGATCAATGGCGTTGGGAAATGGCTGGCTTATTACACGATGCCGACTGGGACCAATGGCCCGAACAACATTGCAAAAAAATTATTGAAGAACTGGAAGCACAAAATATTGACCCGGAAATTATACGTGCTATTGCCAGCCACGGGCCCAACCATTTTGGTGTGGAGCCGGTTACAAAAATGGATAAAATGCTGTATGCTTTTGATGAGCTGAGCGGACTTACACATGCTTACAGTTTAATGCGCCCCGAAGGCTATGAAGGCATGGAACTGAAAGGCATGAAAAAACGTTTTAAAGAGGCCCGCTTTGCAGCCAATGTAAACCGGGATGAAATTATGGATGCCATGCAGCGTGCCGGTGTGGAGCTTGAAAATGTGATGCAGTTTATTATTGAGCGGCAGGGTGGTGTAAAATAAAATAGGGCAAATACTATGCTGGCAATTTTATGCAACAATTAACTGTGTTTCTGTAATAAAAAATACCTGCTTAACAAATAAGCAGGTATTAATTAGATATAAAAAATTATGCAGTAATTTCTTCCACTCTAAATTTTAGCACTCCGGCGGGTACCGTTATTGTTGCCTCTTCGCCTACTACTTTACCCAACAGGCCTTTACCAATGGGTGAGGTTACAGAAATTTTTCCGGCTTTTAAATCTGCTTCCTTTTCACTTACAATTTGATAAGTTACTTTCTTTTTTGTGCCCAGATTGGTTAAGGTAACTTTTGTAAGTATGCTTACTTTGCTGGTGTCAATATTACTTTCATCTAAAATGCGGGCAGTGGCAATTACACCTTCCAGGTATTTGATTTTGGCTTCCAGCATACCTTGCGCTTCTTTAGCCGCATCGTATTCTGCATTTTCTTTTAAATCGCCTTTTTCACGGGCTTCTGCAATGGCCTTACTTGCTGCAGGCCTGTCAACCCCTTTCATGTATTGCAGCTCTGCTTTCATTTTTTCAAACGTCTCCTGTGTTACATAATTCGTTCCGCTCATAAAATTTCTTTTTAGTAAAGAGAAAAAAAATACAACGCCCCGGTAAGCCAAGGCGTTGCATGTAAGGCAAAAATAGTAAAATTTTTAAATTCCCAGCTTTTCCAGCACCACCTGGCTCATTTTTAAAAAGGCCTGATGGCTGTAGCCTGCAATATGTGGGGTTACAATTACATTAGTCTGGCTGGTTAGCCATGCCAGCTGCTGCTGCTCTGCATCAGAAAAACTATCTAATTTTTCATTTTCAAGCACATCAAGCCCGGCACCAGCAATTTGGTTTTGCTGCAGCGCACTAATTAAAGCATCAGTATTTATTACTTTACCCCTGCTGGCATTTAGTATGTAAGGCTTTTGCGTGAGTGCATTAAAAAAGTCAGCATTAGCCATGTGCTGTGTTGCTGTTGTAAGCGGCACATGAAAGCTTATAACATCAGCATAACGGCATATTTGTTCTAAACTGGCCTCTTTTATATAGCCGCCGCCAAAATCAAACTTATATTTATCGTAGGCAAGTACTGTAACATTAAACGCAGCAAGCAATTTTGCAAAGGCACTGCCAGCATTACCGTAGCCAATTATACCTACTGTTTTACCTGTCAGTTCTGTACCACGGTTGTCATCCCGTAACCATTTGCCTTCTTTAACTTGAGTGGCACTGTTGTTTATATTGTTAAGCAGGTTTAATAATAAGCCCAGCACATGCTCGGCCACTGCATTCCGGTTACCTTCGGGGCTGCTTACACAGGTTATTCCTTTTGCTTCCGCATACGGCACATCTATTAACTCCATACCGCTACCGAGGCGGCCTATCCATTTTAAATTTATAGCCTTGTCTAAAATTGCTGCGTCAATTTTTAAACGGGTAGTAATAATTAATCCTTCGGCTTCGCTGATTAATGCTGTAAGTTCTTCGTAACTAATTTGCGGACTGTACAATACTTTGTATTGCTTACTCTCTAATTTTTCAATTAAATAATTGTGTGCTTTGGCTGTAACAATTACCAGTTTACTGCTGCTCATTAAATTATATTATGTCACCAGCAAAATTAAACACTGTTTATGGTTAAGTGTCTTTCTTTTTTGCGGCACTGCTTTTATTTTTTTTGCGCAAGTGCGCAGGTTACCCCAATGGAAGAAAGAAGACGAAAAAAATATAACACATAGCGATAAAGCTGGTTATATTTTTTGCAACGGTGAAACACTAAGCAGTAACATAATTGTGCTGGTTACAAAAGGCGAAAGATAAAAAAGTAGTGCGTATTTAATTCACTAATTGACCTGTAATTACACAGTTGCAATCATACTTATTTCAACATTCACATTTTTGGGCAGGCCTTTAACCGCAATGGTTTCCCTTGCAGGAAAATCGCCATTAAAGTATTTGCCATAAATTTCATTTACCTGGCCAAATAATGCCATGTCGCTTAAAAAAATAGTGGTTTTAACCACATTATCAAAGCTGCTGCCCGATTCAGTCAAAATGGCTTTTAGGTTTTGCATTACCTGGTGTGTTTCTTCTATTATGTCCGCAGTAGCTAAATCGCCGCTTCCCGGCTTCAATGCAATTTGCCCTGATATAAATACTAAATTGCCTGCATGCACCGCCTGACTATAAGGGCCGATTGGAGCAGGCGCATTTTCTGTATTGATAATTTTTTTTGCCATAGTTGGTAGTTTGTGCCAAATGCAAATATATCTTTTTGCTCCACTTTAAAAATTATTTATTGTAAAAGCTAAAAATCCCAAATACAATACCATTTGTTTACGCCTATTTTTGCAGAAATTTTTTACATGCAAATAGTTGTGCTGGCAACAAATGCGCAGTGGGACGAACTGGCTGTTGATACCGCCGGTGTGGAATGGTTGCGTGCCAATACGCCCTTTGCATTTACCGAATATACCAACGCAGCTGCATTTTTTATTTTGACAGATGCTGCCGCCATTGATTTTACCGTAACTGAAAAACCTGTTTTTGTAAATTGGGTAACACAAACTTTACAACAGGCAGGTACAGCAAAAAATATAGTGCGTATAAATGGCTGGTGCACTTTTTTACAAAGGCCGGTATGGGAAGTTGCTGCAACAATTACACCCGAAGCCGCAGCAGTTTTACAACAATTAAACAGGCGTTTTATTTGCTGCAATGACGAGCCGGGTTTTATTGCAGATAAAGCCATTGCTATGATAATTAATGAAGCTTATTTTGCGTTGGGTGACGCAGTGAGCGACAAAGCTGCCATTGACACCGCTATGAAATTAGG
>JAGVCC010000165.1 GCA_020059395.1 Chitinophagales bacterium
AGGTGTACGCTAAACAAATTGTGTTTGAATGCAGCGGCCTGCATGAAAAAAATATCAGTCAGCAATTAGAAAATTTTAATTTAGAACTTACTGCTGTTGCTAAAGCAAATAAAAATAATCCGGCACCAGCTAACTGGTTACAGGCTTTTTCTTTACTTAAAAAATACATCAGTGCATTAAAAGGGAAGGGTAAAAAGGTGATTTTTTTAGATGAAATTTCCTGGTTTGACACTCCTAAATCAGGTTTTAAAGCAGCACTGGATAATTTCTGGAATCAATATGCTTCTAAACGCACCGACATTATCCTTGTCATTTGCGGCTCTGCAGCTTCATGGATAATTAATAAAGTCATCAATGACCGTGGCGGCCTGCATAACCGCATTACCTGCAGCATAGCCATGCAGCCTTTTACACTTAAAGAAACTGCCGCTTTCTTAAAGCTAAAAAAAATTGAATTGGTAAATAAAGACATCATACAATTATATATGGCTACAGGCGGTGTACCGTTTTATTTAAACAGTATTGAGCGAGGCGAAAGTGTGCCGCAAATAATACAGCGGTTATTTTTTTCTAAAACAGCACCGCTTAAAAATGAGTTTGATAACCTGTATGCAGCACTGTTTAAAAATAGTGGCGACCATATTACTGTAATTAAAGCACTGGCAGCAAAAAATAAAGGGCTTACCCGCAGTGAAATTATTAAACAAACAAAATTAGCCAGCGGCGGCACCCTTACCAATACCCTGCAGGAGTTAATAGCCTGCGGTTTTATTAAAGCTGTTTTTCCAATTAATAAAACAAAAGAAGATGTGCTGTACCGCCTGCTGGATGAATACAGTATTTTTTATTTAAAATTTATTGCTGGCGCAACCGCTAACCGGCGCTGGCTTGAAATGTTTAATACAGCAACCTATAAAACATGGTGCGGTTATGCATTTGAAAATGTATGCATGCGCCATACACCAGCTGTAAAGCATGCACTGGGTATTGCTGGTATTACCACATCGGAGTACAGCTGGCAGCACAAAGGCACTGCCAATGCCACCGGCACACAAATTGACCTGCTTATTGACCGTAACGATAACTGCATAAATTTATGCGAAGCAAAATTTTATGAAGGCTCCTTTGAAATGACAAAGCAATATGCCGACAACCTGCTTAAAAAGAAAACCATTTTTGCCACACAGGTTAAAACACGAAAGAATATTTTTATTACCATGATAACGCTGGCAGGCTGCCACCAAAATAAGTATTACAACAGTATTGTTAGCAACGAACTTGCTGCTGCCAGCCTGTTTAATTAAGCCAACTATTATTAGCCAGCTTAGCTATTTTTTACCCTAAGTTGGCTAATAATAATTCTCCGGCTTTAAGTTGCTTGCAAACGTAGGCAGCAGGAAGTGACTTGCGTACCGTACATTTTATTCTTCGCACTCATCTTCGCTGCTGCTTGGTTTTTTAACCAGCAGCGAAAAGTAAGCAGTGAGCAAAAAAAGTATTTTGATAGGTCAGGAGATGTTAGCGAATGGCTCGTAAGCTAAGAGCCAAGGAGGGGAAATTTTATTAACTGCCGTTTTACTGTAATGTCCATCTCGATTTATTTGGAAATTGCAATTCGTCAAGCCAAAGCCACCCCCCGGAGCTATTGTAAAAGGTAAATTTCATTTTCTCGGATGCAACAATAATACCTGCATATTTTCCTTGTTTGATAATAAAAGTATCACCTGATAATTCGGTTTCATTGTAGACTCCGATCTTTATACTTGTCAAACACTGCCCAATGAATTTATATAACTCATCTCCTGGTTCAACAGTAGTAATTATTGTTTCCTCAAATTCAACACCATAATAGTCATATACATAAGTAAATGTTGTGGCTTCAAGGTTAATTGAAATTCCATCATTAATAGTACTTAGTAAGAATCCATTTTCTTTATCGAACATTAATAAGATGCCGAGTGGCTGGTAGTATTCATAATCTTGATTTTTATCAAGACGGAATATATTAGTTATTGGCTTTCCGATAAAATTATCAAACCATTTCATAATATAGATTGATGCTAGGTTATTTTTCTATTGATTGGTGTACTTACTAACCAATTTTTAATTTGAATGTACAGATTGGTGGAGAAACCAACCTGTAGAAAAAAAATTTTTTAGTTACGCTCAATGTTTTCAAACCATCCGTTTTGTAACAGCTTAAATCCTTTTTTCTTACTATAAGCATTTTTTGTGCTGTCATCTAAGGCCTTTACATATTCTTCAGATAAATCCTCTTCATAAGAAAAGGATATTTTTCTTTTCTTGTCGATGAAAATATGACCAAACTTGAATTTTTTACTTAAATCAACAAATCTTTGTGCAATTGATTTACACAAAGAAGTATCAATTTTATAAGTAGCTATTATTGCACTGTCTTCCTTTTCAGAATATTTAAAATCTTCAATATTGAAAACGCTAAAGATGTTTCCTCGGTTGTCAAGATTGAACCAAGTTCTATAATTTGAATCTTCAACATAAATTCTTCCCCTTCTATAGGCATAAAAATTATTTGGTAAAGTTTTCAAAGAGTCTAATTCTACATTATACTTTTCAATATGGTTTCTTTTATTACAACCAGTATTTAAAACGCATATAAAAAAAGCGATAATCGCAACTATAATCTTTCTATTCATTTTCATTGACTGGATTATCATAAAATTTTTGTTAGCTTTTGTATTTGCGTATTTCTCTTGTATAAATTTCAATTGGCTGTCAATATCTATCTATACAAATCTTTATAAATCTAAGTTAGTAAAATTTTTAATGAATTAATTTTTTCTTCGCTTCCATAAAAGCCCAACAGCCATTCCACAGTTGAACACATTCGCTTCGCTTAGTGCAGGCTCTGCGACGCCACCTAAGCTGAAACCTTTACTGCCGCCGGTAACCAAAAAAAATCCCGCCACAACCGCAGCAGTATTTCAATTAATAAACCAGTTAAGTTTGTCAATACTTCTGTACATTTATTACCCAAACCTTTTCAAAAATGAAATATATTCTATTAGCCGCCGCAACTCTTTTTTTTACAACTGCAGCCACTGCACAAAACCACAGCCTGGTAAAGCAGTGGGAAACAGATTCTATTTTTAAAGTACCGGAGTCTGTGTTGTTTGATGCTAAAAATAAACTGCTTTATGTAAGTAATATTGATGGTAAAGACCCCTGGGGCGCCGATGGTGTTGGCTCCATTGGTAAAATGGGCGCCGATGGAAAGAACATTGTTGTAGAATGGGTAAAAGGATTGAGTGCACCAAAAGGCATGGGATTATACAAAGGCAAACTGTATGTGGCCGATATGACCGAAGTGGCAGTAATTGATGTAAAAACAGCCACCATTGAAAGCAGAATTAAGGTGCCGGGGGCAGAGCGGTTGAATGACATTTCTATAAACCGCAAGGGTATGGTGTATGTATCCGACTCGAAGGGACGGAAAGTATTTACCATAAAAAACGGGCAGGCCAGCTTGTTGCTGGACAGTGCCAGCCTTAAAGGCCCCAACGGTGTGCTGGCGCACAAAAAAGATTTTTATGTGCTGGATGCCGGTACTTTACAAAAACTGAATGCAGATAAAACACTAACCAAAATTGCTGAAGGCATGGAAGGCGGTACAGATGGGGTGGAAGTAATAAACAAAACCGATTTTATTGTAAGTACCTGGGCTGGTGTGGTGTATTATGTAAAGGCAGATGGCAGCAAACAGGTATTAATGGATGGCCGCAGTAATAAAATGAACAG
>JAGVCC010000480.1 GCA_020059395.1 Chitinophagales bacterium
GGAATTTTTACCAGCTGTGTTCTTGATAAAATGGTGGGCAAAATGAGTTCATCATTTTCGGCCACAAAAATAAACAGGGTGTTTGGCGGGGGCTCTTCAATTAACTTCAGCAGCTTGTTGCCGTTTTTTGTAAGGTACTCCGGCATCCACAGTATTAAAATTTTATACTCGGCTTCAAAACTCTTCAGGTTCATTTTGCGGATGATGTCGTTACATTCATCGGAAGTGATGTTGCCTTGTTTATTTTCGGCTTGTATATGCTGCAGCCAGTCGTACACATTGCCGTAGGGCTGTTCTTTTATAAACTGCCGCCACTCTTTTATATAATCGGTGCTTATGGGTTTATCGCCGGGTTTGCGTGGAATAACGGGGTAACTAAAATGTATATCAGGGTGAATAAGCTCGGTGGCTTTTTTGCAGGCGGGGCATTCTCCACAACTGTCGTTTGTGGTTTGTTGTTTATGGTTTGTTGTTATTTCAGGTTCTCCAAATAACGAGGGCTCTGCTGGCTTATTGATTTGCCTGCCATTTACAACATCGCAAGTAACATATTGTGCAAATGCCAGTGCCAGCTGCAAAGCGCCACTGCCTTCTTTACCCCAAAATAATAAAGCATGGCTTAAGCGGTTGTGCTGCACCATTTGTGCTAATTGCTCTTTTACATCTTTTTGGCCGGTAATGGAGTGGAATTGCATGGGTGCAAAGATAAAAGAAGCAGTGTTTATTTACTTGCAGTATGTTTCCACCATTTTGTTTGCTTCATCAATATCTTCTTGAGTGAGCGCTTCAGATTTGGCTTTATTAAAAAAATTACATGCTTTTAGAGAGTCTCCGCTGGCATGCCATATAGTGCCTTGCCATAATAAACAGTTGCTTTTTTCTTCGTAATTATTCGCCACAAGGATTTCAAAGTCGGTATAGGAGCTTTTGAGGCTATCCATAAAATACTTTACCTGCGCTATTTCATAAAGTACATCATGATAGGGAACTTGCATTTTTGCTTCTTCGTCTGCAAATGGCGAATCCTGATTATAAGTAAAAATTATATTTCCGCTGCCTAATGTTTTAAGTGAAATTACTTTTTGAAAATCTAAAAGTGCTTCAGGATATTTCTCCAACCTGTAATAAACTAAACCTCGGTTGTAATAAGGAAGCTGGAATTTATTGTTTTGATGAATTAATCTGGAATAAATTGTAATCGCTTCTTTATACTTTTCTTCGTTTGTAAGGTTAATTGCTTTTCTTATAAGCTCATCATTTGTTTCCTTACATGCTGTAATAAAGCACAAGGTTAAAATAAAGAAGTAAAGAAAGTGTGATTTCATGTATTACTTCAACTTCATTTGCGCAAAATACGGATGATCAGGGTTTACAATTAACTCTCTGCGGTGGGGGTGTATTAAAACATCCATGTCTTCTAATGGGATAGCTCCCAGTAACAACTCATTATCACCGGGTATAACCATTGCATCTACCACACAGCGGCGGTTTTTAAAACGTACTTCAATGGGGCCTACTACATCGTATTCAACTACTCTGCCATCTGCAAGCTGGCCTTTTCTTTTTTCTAATTTTGGAAGTTGTAATTGTTCCTCTACAGTTTCATTAATACACATATACTCACTGCCGGTATCAACCAGCATTTTTACCTGCATTCTTTTAACTTCATCCTCTCCAATAATATGCCTTCTCACCATTGCCAAATCATCGCCATTAATTAATTCAATATCTGCATAAACTAAACTCATATTTGTAATTTGTTTAAAGTTACTGTAAAAATTACAAAATAAAAAAAGGCAGTACAGTCCTTACGGGTGTACTGCCTTTTATACAATTTTTTTACAACTTACTCGTAATCTCCTCACTCATCGGCTCTACCTTGCTGGGGAAATAAGAAATTAATGCTCCATTTTCATCCAATAGAAATTTTCCAAAATTCCATTTAATTTCTGCATCCAGCACACCGTTTTGTGTTTTGTTGCACAGCCATTTAAAAATAGCGGCCTGGTCATCTCCCTTTACAGATACTTTTGCAGCCATAGGGAAAGTAACGCCGTAATTCTTTTTACAAAACTCACCTATTTCTGCATTGCTGCCGGGCTCCTGCTGGCCAAAATTATTTGCAGGAAAACCAACAATAACCAGCTTGTCTTTTTTGGCTTCGTATAATTTTTGCAGGCCTTCGTATTGTTTGGTATAGCCACATTGCGATGCCGTATTTACAATTAAAATCTTTTTGCCTTTAAAAGAAGAGAAATCAATAGTGGTGCCATCCAATGCTGCTACTTTAAAATCGTACACAGAACCTGTTGGGGCAACTGCTTGTGCAGTATCTGCAAACTGCAGGTTGTTAGTTGGGGAACTGCAAGCCAGTAAAGCACCGGCAACTATTAATACTTTTATCATAATTTTTATTTTATCATTTTTAAACAAGTAATACAGAATAAAGTTCGGTTAAAAATAAACAAAGCAGTTACCTCTTATCAAATTGCAGCTTTACTGTTTTTCATAACAGCCAATATCAGGCAAACCCACATTACGGTTTTTATCATCTAAGTCTTTTAAAAAACCGGCGGCTGTACCCTTGTTTACACCCGGTGCTGCACTATTTGTAATTTTAAAATCGTAAATTTTTTTAACTACATCAATACTGTCAAACATAGGGTTGCTGTTGCGTATGTTGCCGGTTAAAGTACTGTTTGCCGGGTCGGTGCCACGGTATATATTCTTATCGAACAAAACTGTAAAGGCGTTGCTTCCCTGCTTGGTTACAGCCACTTCATTATTTACAAAGCCGTTTTCATCACCCCAAAAAATACAATTGCGGAAAGTGGCATTTAAATCTGCAGTAACAACACCGCCGCCTTGCTGTGCAAAATTATTAATCTGCAACACAGGGTTTTTATGCGGTATAAATATATTAGAAAATGTGGCTACTGTACAATGCGTAAAGTTGTAATTACCGCCATAGTTAACCGCTATATTGCTGCCACAATTGCTAATTAAACAATTATCAGCCTGCACACTGCTGCCTGCGCTTAATACGCCTGCATCGTACGCATTGTCAATTATACATTGGTGCAAACTAACTTTTGGATTTGCATTAACAGCAGCACCCACCGCCACAACCGCCTGATAGGCATTTTTTATCTGTGCAAATTTCAACACATTGTCTTTGCTGGTGTTTCTAAAATAAATGCCGGGCCAACTGGCTGGTAAATCTTTGTAATAATTATCTAAGCGGTCGCCGTTAAAAATCACAGGCGCAGCATGGGTGCCATCTACAGTTAAAGTACCATCTACCAAAATGGGCGCATCGGCATGGGCATATACTTTACAACCCTGTTGTATTGTTAAAGAAGCACCGGCAACAATTTGCAATCCGCCTAAAATAACATAGGGCCTTGTATTGTTCCATATAACATTGCCTGTAATTAGGGTGCTGGTTATAAAGTTTGCATTTTGTCCGTAGCTCTGCAATTGTACATAGCGGCTGTTGCTGTTATATTCAATTAAAATACTGTCGCTTACAATAAAGGGCAAATTAGCTGTTGCCGGATTTATGGTAACCTGTACAAAAACATACATACTGTCGTTAGCTGCTAATTCAATATTGCTTACTTCTGTGCTGTTGCTACCGTTAATATTTAATTTATAGGCGGATGCCGTACCCCCCATCAGTTTTATTTTATTAAACCGTAGTTTTTGATCGTTTTGATTGAATATTTTAAACTGTTTGGTTATTGAACCGGTGCTGGTAAAAACAGTATCGAACTTAACCGTATCGGTATTTATATATACCCTTGCAGCGGAGCTTGTAATGAAAGCATTTTTTTTGCAGGTTAACAACAGAAAGCAAGTGGCAAGAGGCAACAGACAAAAAGTAAGTATTTGCTTCATGCCGTAAAAATAACACAAATTGGGTGTAGCAACAAAGTGTAAAACACTGCATTGTTTTTTATTTAGACGTAAACCTTAACGAATATATTACCACTCAGCTATTGTAACAATAAAAGTACCTTTAACAAAATATTAGGCACTATATTAGTGCTGTAAAAAATGATTTAATTTTATTTGTACATAAACTAACAAACATGGAAGCAGCAAAACCTAAAGTATTATTGTGTGAAGATGATACTAACCTTGGAATGGTATTGAAAAACTATCTGGAATTAAATGATTACGATGTAACACTGGAACGTGATGGCCGCCTGGGACTGGCAGCTTTTCAAAGAGAAAAATTTGAAATATGCCTGCTGGATGTGATGATGCCTAATATGGATGGTTTTACACTGGCAGAAGCTATACGTGATGTAAACCCCGATGTGCCATTATTCTTTTTGAGCGCAAAAACAATGAAGGATGATATTATACAGGGTTATAAACTGGGGGCAGATGATTATATAACCAAGCCTTTTGACAGTGATGTATTGCTGCATAAAATAAAAGCTATTTTAAAGCGCAATGAAGAAATGCATAAAGAAGAAGTAAATGCAGAGTTTGATTTGGGCAAATATCATTTTAACCCTCGCCTGCGTGAGCTAACGGTTAATGGTAAAACACAGGTGCTTTCCCCTAAAGAAAATGAATTGCTTAAAATGCTTGCGGAATACAAAAATGATTTACTAAGCCGTGAAATTGCTTTAAAGAAAATTTGGGGCAGCGACACTTACTTTAATGGCCGCAGTATGGATGTATACATTGCCAAGCTGCGCAAGTATTTAAAGGAAGATGAAAAAATTGAAATTGTAAATATACATGGCAACGGCTTCAGGCTGGTGGTGCAAGAGTAACAATATGTTTTTGAAGTAAAATAAAAAAGCTGTTTGGCGATACAAACAGCTTTTTTATTTATAAATTTTTATTAAGTATCATTTACCTTATAGCTGTAATATATACTTGTGGCAAAGCCGGGCCCATGGTTGTGCACGGCATAGGTAAATCTTGCTTTTTTATTTGCACATACATTTTATTTCCAACTGCGTAAAGCACTTTTGGCAACCCCGCCGCCACATAAACATCTGCGCAGTTACCAATTATAGTACAAGCCTGTTGCTTGTTTTCTACAAAAGTAATTTCTGGCAATTTGCAATCTGCATTTGAAGGATTTGTGACAGCAATTAAAAACCAGTATTCATCTTTGCCATTATTTTCCTTTTTACATGACATCAAACCCATAAAAACTATTGCCAATATTGTTAAAGATTGCTTCATAATATGGTAGTGACAACTTACTTTTTATTTCCGTTGCTTTTAAAACAATTCTTTTTGAGGAGCATCGGGCCGGGGGCGTTTACCCAAATGCTCATAGGCTTTTGCAGTAACCTCTCTACCCCTTGCAGTACGTTGCAAAAAACCTTCCTGTATTAAAAAAGGCTCATACACTTCTTCCAGTGTGCCTGGCTCTTCGCCTACAGCGGTGGCAATGGTGGTAATGCCTACAGGGCCGCCTTTAAATTTTTCTATAATAGTAGTAAGAATACGGTTATCCATATCATCAAGCCCATACGCATCTACATTCAATGCTTTTAAAGCATGTTGTGTAATGCCCATATCAATGTTACCGTCGTTAAGTACCTGTGCAAAATCTCTCACCCTCCTTAATAAGCCATTTGCAATACGTGGGGTGCCACGGCTGCGGCCGCTAATTTCTGCCGCTGCGGCAGTATTAATTTTTGTGCCTAAAATTTTTGCACTCCGCAGAATAATATTTTTAAGTGTTACAGCATCATAATATTCCAATCTTGATTTTATGCCAAAGCGGCTAAGCAATGGGGCTGTAAGCAAACCGCTTCTGGTGGTAGCGCCAATTAATGTAAAGGGATTAAGATTTATCTGAACACTTCTTGCATTGGGTCCGCTGTCAATCATAATGTCTATGCGGTAATCTTCCATGGCGGCGTACAAATATTCTTCTACCACTGTACTTAAACGGTGTATTTCATCAATAAACAACACATCGTTAGGCTCTAAATTGGTGAGCAGGCCTGCAAGGTCGCCTGGCTTTTCTATTACAGGCCCGCTTGTTTCTTTTATGTTTACACCCAATTCGTTGGCCACAATACGGCTTAGTGTTGTTTTGCCCAGGCCCGGCGGGCCATGAAATAAAATATGGTCTAATGCTTCACCACGAATTTTTGCAGCTTTTATAAAAATGGTAATGTTTTCAATTATTTGCCCTTGACCGCTAAAATCATTAATGGCAGATGGACGAATGGTGTTTTCAAATTCCTTATCTGCAAAAGAAGCCTCAGTATTTAAGTTGGGGTTTGCCATATAGTTTAATAACCGTGTAAAACTAAATTATTAATTACAAAGTTGCGCTTACAAAAAAGAGGCTGTTTCAAAAGCAAACAAATCTGTCACATTAAGGCGCTCATAAATAAAAATTTAAGTTCTTTAAAATTACAAAAGATTTTTTTTCAGCTTCGCTACAAAAACGCTTGCCACAAAGGCGCAAAGGCACGAACCTGCCTGACGGCAGACAGGGCAGAAAAAATGCTGCGCATTTTTCCTTTATGCCTTCGGGTCTTTGTGGCTGCATTCAATTTTTGTAAAAAATTGTTTAGAAGTCTTTTAATTTACTTGTCATTAGCAGTTTATCGAACTGTTTACAGATTTGTTTTCCAGCGTTTGTAATATTTCAATATACTAAGCATTACAAACGCTGGTACTTTAGATACTGCCTCACAAAAAAGCCTCCGCAGTATTGCGGAGGCTTTGCTCAATGATTGTTGTATATGCGTTACTTAGCTTTTACATTTACTGCCACACGGCGGTTTTGCGCCCTTCCTTCCGCTGTTGCATTATCAGCCATTGGCCATTCTGGCCCGTAGCCTTTTGCACCTGTAATTGAAGTTGCTGCAGCACCCATCTTTACAAGCATCGCCACTACAGCGTCTGCTCTTTTTTGAGATAAAGCTACATTAGCGGCAGCATTACCTGTGTTATCAGTATAGCCACCCAGTTTAAATTGTGCTGCTGGGTATGCTTTTGCAATAGCCACCATGTTTGTAAGCTGTGTCATCGACTCATCGGTAATAGTTGAGCTGCCGGTCTTAAAACGCACATTGGTAAATTCAAACCAGTTGCCCTTTGCGGTATCCACCATGGCAGTTTTATCATTTAAAAAATTAACCAGCCTGTACTCTGTACTGTTTTTGCCTACAGTTAATTTACCACCGTTGTTTGGTAAATCAATTGTTGCCATTTCACCAGCATCGTAAACCCATTCGCCAGTTAATGTATCCAGTTTACCTATTGCGGCAGTTATAGTTTCTTTAACCGCACCAGCAGCATCCGCTACTTTGTTTTGCATTGTATCAACTACAGCTCCTGCATCATGCCCTGCAGATTTACCACAACCTTTACCAAACAAGTACCATGCGCCAATAGCAACTGCTGCCAAAACCAGCAATGGCAGTAAAAACTTCATAGCACCACCGCTGTTATTCTCAACCGTTTCAGTGGTATGGTGTACCGCTTTTGCAGCAGTGTGGCTTGCAGTGTTCCCAAAGTTGCCCAATACGCTGCTTAGGTTTAAACCAGAAGGTATTGCAGCTGCAATATTATCTTTTTGGCTGCTGAATAAAGATGCTATACCGCTTGCACCACCACCTGAATGTTTGCCCAGCAAACCGAGTACTGCGGGCAAAGCCATACTTAATAAAGATGAAGATGATGAAGATTTGATACCTGCAAAATTTGAAATAAGGCTTGTAATACCATCTGCTTTGTTGCCAAAAAGGCCGCTTAACAAACCGGCACCTTTATTAAGCAAACCGCCATTATCGCCTCCAAAAAAGCTGCCTAAATTATCAAGCAATCCGCCTTTTTGTTCATCTACCAAATTAGAAACAACTCCTGCACCTTCGTGTGAAGAAGCTTTATTCATTAATCCGCTAAGTAAAGTTGGTACAATACCGCCAACTGCTTTTGAAACGCCTGTTTCACTTTCGCCTAAAAAAGAACTGGCCTTACCAATAAGTTCATTAGTAAACAGGCCTTTTGCTGCATCAATTAAGTTAAATGACATGTGTGTAAGTTTTTTTTGGTTAAATAAATAACGGCTTTTAGAGCAGAATAAGGTGGTTTAGGTTGCAAGGTTTATTAAAAATTGTCATAAAAACAAGCAAAGTTTAAAATTCTTAATAACATAACCTCCTAAACCTGCATAATGCCATTAATCAAAAGCAGGAGTACAGTATCTTACCGGTTCTATAATTTTACAGTATGGGCAACTCAAATTTACGGTACTGGCTATGCCAATTTTTGGGCTGGGGTATTTTCGGGCTTATTCATGCATACATTAACCTTGTAATGCTAAGCGAAAGATTTTCTCAGCACGGCGGCCAAAATGAATACCTGCTAAGTCTGGCATTTTATGTTATTGCAGGTATTGCAGCCACACATATTTTACGCATTGTTGCCAAACGGATGCAATGGCTTCGTTTTTCGTTTACCCGGTTTTTCTTTTTGTTTATTATTGGATGTGCTGGCACCGCAATATTAATGTACTATGGTGTTGATGCCCTTGAAAAAGCCACCCCTTATTCTTTCGATAAGTACATTCAAAATTATAAGCTGGATAAAGCCAAAGATGCAGAAGCCAAAGCCGGCTTAGATAAAATTGCGTATTACAACACCGCTACTCCTGTTAAAGACTCCCTTAGTCTGAAAGCAGTAAGCGATATTAAAAAAAGCACCGGTTGGTACCGCAACACAAAAGGCGAATGGAAATTTGATGATGACCTGCAACTGTTGGGTATTTATCAAAACATGCTGTTGGTGGCACTTTGGTTTTTAATTTATATTGTATATCACTATCTTGATAAAAACCGTAAAGACCAGCTTGACCGGCTTAAGCTTGAAAACACGGTGAAGGAATTGGAATTAAAAACCATAAAATCGCATATTAATCCACATTTCATTTTTAATTCTTTAAACAGCATACGGGCATTGGTTGATGAAAACCCCGAAAGAGCACGCCGGGCCATTACCGAATTAAGCAACATATTACGCAGCAGCATGCACGCAGAAAAAGCAGAAACGGTTACACTGCAAAAAGAGCTGGATATTGTGGAGGATTATCTGGCGCTGGAGCACATGCGTTTTGAAGAACGCCTTAAAGTTGAAATGGATATTGACCCTGATACATTGGGCCAGCCAGTGCCGCCCATGATGCTGCAAACACTGGTTGAAAACTCTATAAAACATGGCATAAGCAAATTGATAAATGGTGGTACCGTTCGGATTATTGCCGATTTTAAAGAAGATAACTTAGAGCTTTTAGTTCAAAATACAGGGCAATTAAATGGTGTAAGAAATGGTGATGGCTTTGGTATTAAAAGCACACAAGACCGCCTTAACCTGATGTACCAGGGAAAGGCCACTTTTGAAATAAAAAATTTAGACAACAACATGGTGCAAAGCAGGGTAACTATGCCTGTTGCAGTTTAAAAAATTAACAACTACACTATGCATAAAGCTGTAATTATTGATGATGAACGCCTGGCAAGGGCCGAACTGAAAAAACTGCTGCAGGACTTTCCCGAAGTGGAAGTAATTGGCGAAGCTGGCAATGCTGCCGAAGGACTGGAAAAAATCGAAAACTTAAGTCCCGACCTAATTTTTTTAGATATTCAAATGCCGGGCAAAACCGGTTTTGATATGCTTACAGAACTTGAAAGAGCTCCGCATGTAATTTTTACAACGGCTTATGATGAATATGCATTAAAAGCCTTTGAAGTAAATGCTCTGGATTATTTAATGAAACCTGTGGAGCCCAAGCGCCTTGCAGATGCGTTACAAAAAGTGCAGCAGGCTGATGAAAAGGAACTGGCTGCAACGGTGGCTGGCATTAACCGTGGCACACTTACAGAAAGCGATCAGGTTTTTGTAAAAGACGGGGAACGCTGCTGGTTTGTAAAACTTGCCGAAGTGCGGTTGTTTGAAAGTGTGGGCAACTATGCAAAAGTGTTTTTTGGAACAAACAAACCACTAATTTTAAAAAGTTTGAATGCACTTGAAGAAAGACTGGAGGAAAAAACATTTTTCAGGGCAAACCGCAAGCACATTGTAAACCTGCGTATGATTGATAAAATTGAACCTTACTTTAATGGTGGCCTGTTACTGGAGTTACAGGGTGGCGAAAAAATTGAAGTAAGCCGCAGGCAGGCTGTTAAGTTTAAAGAAATGATGAGCCTGTAACGTCAGTGGTGAGTAGTGAGCCGTAAATACAGAGCATATAATAATCAGTAATAAATAATAACTAATGAAGAAAATAATTGTAACAGTTGCCGCTGGCCTTTTTAGCCTGCTTTCGTTTGCACAAAAGATTGATAAAATTATTAACGCAGCAGAAGTTGGCCGTATAGAAGGTATTCTTTCTGCCGATGATATGCAGGGCCGCAAAACATTTACACCCGGCATTGATAAAGCAGCAGAGTTTATTGCTGCGGAGTTTGCAAAAAGCAAGCTGCAGTTTTGGGGAGATGGTAAAACCTATTTTCAGGAGTTTGCCATGGTAAAAGCAAAAACAAAAAGCATTACCGGCAATTTAGACAGCGAAACACTTAATGAAAACAATGTGGTTGCAGTGAGTACCGCTGCTGAATTAAACATAACTGCATTAAAAGATTATGAAGTAGTAGTGGTTAAAAAAGATGACAACTTTAATAAAGTGGTGTTTCCGGTTTTTGATAAAGAAGGTAACGTATTAATATTAGTAGATACAGCACATGCCCGCCGCTTTAAAGCCATGCAGCGTTTTGCAGGCAATGCAAAATTTAAAAGCAACACATCTCAAATATTTATTTTAACCACCAATACTGCACCTGCTGCTTTAAACCTGCATGTACAAAACGAGTTAACAGAGCAGCCTTTAAAAAATGTGCTGGGCATAATACCAGGCAAAAGTAAAAAAGATGAGTATGTGGTATTTAGTGGCCATTACGACCATTTAGGCATTGGCAAGCCCAATGCAAATGGCGACAGTATTTATAACGGCGCCAACGACGATGCAGCAGGCACCACCGCTGTAATGATGCTGGCAAAATATTTTGCTGCACAAAGTAATAATGAAAGAACGCTGGTGTTTGTGGCTTTTACTGCCGAAGAAATTGGTGGCTTTGGCAGCCAGTACTTCAGCAAACAAATGAACCCCGACAAAGTAGTGGCCATGTTTAATATTGAAATGATTGGTACTACCAGCAAATGGGGCACCAACAGCGCCTATATTACCGGCTACGAAAAAAGCGACATGGGCAAAATACTTCAGGCAAATTTAGAAGGCAGCAAATTTAAATTTGAGCCCGACCCCTACCCCAAACAAAATTTATTTTACCGCAGCGATAATGCCACCCTTGCCGAACTGGGTGTACCGGCCCACACCATCAGCACCAGTAAAATGGAAGAAGCCCCCAACGACGAACCTAATTACCACAAACAAAGTGACGAAATTGGTACGCTTGATATGGTTAACATGGCCGAAATTATTAAAGCTATAGCCTTAAGCAGTAAAACAATTGTTAGCGGCAAGGACACCCCCACAAGAGTGGAAAAAATAAAGTAAACAGCAGCTTGTAAGCTCTGATGCATTATACAAAAAAGCCCGGCACATGAAAGAATGTACCGGGCTTTTTAATTCTAATCTTGATTTACAAAGTCTTCAATAAATCATTCGCCATTTTCACATAATCATCATTTTTAGCTTTAGTGGCTAAAGCAACAACTGTGTTTGCGGCAGCCTTTGCGCCAGCTTTGTCGTTTTGTTTAGCCAGTATTCTTGCTTTAAGTAAGTGCATCCAAAAAGCTTCTTTATTGGCATCCACAGCTTTATTTACCCAAGTTAATGCCTGGCCCAAATCTTTACCATTGTCATAATAAAATTGCGCTGCAGCAAAATAGGGTTTGTTGTCTTTGTTCATCACATCGTCAATCTGTTTCATTACCCTTGCTTCGGTATTGGTGCTAATGGGCAGCATTACTAAAGTATTATCCCAAAAAATATGCAGGTTGGTGCTGCTGCCGGTTAAATCAGCAAAAGTTATGGTAAAGGTTTCAACTGCAAAAGGCAGCTTCATTACATCAGCCTCCAGACGAACTACATCATTCTCTTCTTTGTAAGCAGCCGGGCTGGTTACGTTAACATCTTTAGTTATAATCAATGTCCATTTTTTCTCGTTGGGTATGCTAAGCAAACCGTACTTGCCAGCTTTAATTTCTTTACCGCCAATGGTAACATCATCACTAAAAGTAAGTGTAGAGGCATTGTTGGCACCGGTACGCCAAACTTTACCATAAGGCACTAAGTCGCCAAAAACGGTACGGTCTTTTTTGCTAGGGCGGCTGTAGTTTAACTCAATATTGCCGGTACTAAAATTTTGCTTTACCACTTGTGTAGGACTTGGCTGTGGTGTGGCTAATTGCTGGGCACTGGCCTGGCAAATTATAGCTGCGCCCAGTACCATTGTAAATAATTTTTTCATTGTGCTGTTTTTTTTGAGGTGTAAAAGTAGTTATTGCTTTTGACATTTAATTTTGAATATTATGTGCTGGCCGGCATAGTTTGATTTATTTTTTTGATACCAGGCAAACAACAAGTAGTTTTATTAAAACATTACTACATGAAGCGTTTGTTGTTTTTTATGATGCCGCTTATTTTAGCGGCTGCATTTTACAGTTGTGGCACTGCTGGCAAAACAGCAGCAGCAGGCAAATGGGTTACACTGTTTAATGGAAAGGACATTAACAACTGGATTGTAAAAATTCA
>JAGVCC010000235.1 GCA_020059395.1 Chitinophagales bacterium
ACTCCCCGGCAAATACACATTGGCTGTTGTATTTACAGGAATGGTTACATTCAATTCAAAAAGTCCGTTTATAATTTTCCAATCACTTACAATTGCTCCATAGGGAGAATTGAATGTTGCTTTTACTGATGTAACATCACCCACTACCTGCGGCTTAATCTCAATAGTTTTATACGCCACAGAATTACCATTTTGTTTTATACCGGCAAGGCCTGCATAAAACCATTCCATTAAATGCCCCAGCATAAAATGATTATTAGAAACATCCGGATATGCCTGCCAGCTTTCTGTTAATGCGGTGGCTCCATGTTTTAACTGAAAACCATAACCCGGCACATCGGTACGGCTGTTCATATCAAATATCACATCGCTTCGGCCTTCGTTTTGTAATGCCTGCAGTACATAGCGGTAACCAATATCTCCTGCTGTTAAGCTGTTGTTGCGTTTTTTTATATCGTTTACCAATGCGTTTATTACAGCAGTTTTATATTGTGGCTCCACCAAATTCATATACAGCGCCATAGCATTGGCAGTTTGACTGGCACTGTCGTACTGCAATGTTTGTTTATTAAAGAATGTATTATTAAATGCTTTTTTAACTTCAGCTGATAGCAATGTATATTTTCTTACATCGGTCTGTTTGTTCATCAGTTTAGCTGCTTCAGTTAATATATAGAGGTCGTAATAAAGAGTAGCTGTGGCTGTAATACCCATTTTTGTCATCTGGGCAAAGCCTGATTTTTTAGGGCCGATGTCATACCAATCTCCCAAGCCATGTTTTAAAATGTATGCTGAATCTTTAGTGAGTAAATACTCAATATAACGCTGCATCATTGGGTAAGCGTTCATCAACAATTGTTTATCGCCGTACCATTTATAATTGTACCAGGGCAGAATAATGGCGGCACTGCCCCACTCCGGACTTTCATCAAATGGTGGCGTAAACACCGTAAACTCCGGAGATATTTCTGGAATTTTTCCATTGGCATATTGTGCATGCATCATATCTTTTATAACCTTGCGGTTAAGCGAAGCAATATCATAATTGTATTGAACAGATGCACCCATTAAATGTGTTTCTTCCAGCCAGCCAAGTTTTTCCCTGTGCGGACAATCGGTAAAAACACTTACTGTATTACTCTTAATGGCCCACTCAATTAATGTGTTTGTTTTATTAAACAATTCATTTGATGAAGTAAATGAGCCAATAGTTGGAGCTGCATTTCTTATATGCAGGCCTTCTATATTTTTTACAATGGGTAAAGTATTGCCACTGTCTTTTGCAATAGAATACACCTGCATGTAACGGAAGCCCGTATAAGTGAATTGGGGTTGCCAGCCCTCATCACCAGCGCCTCTTAATATATAAGTAAAGTAAGAAGGTGAACCTGTTGCTCTCTGACTAACAGTTCCGTCTGCATTTAATACCTCACCGCAATAAATTTTTACAGTATCGAATTTACTGCCGCTGACTGTAATTGAAGGAATGCCGGAAAAATTTTGTCCTAAATCATACACAGTAATTCCTTTTGCTATTTCTTTTTTGTTTACAACAGCAAACCGTTGCATTACTTTTAAAGGCTCCTGCAGTTGTGCATTTAATTGTGCCGGGCCATTGGTGATAATTACATTATTCCAGTTTGCTGCATTAAATCCGGATTTGTTCCATCCACTCTGTTCCAGGTTAGCATCATAATCTTCGCCGCCGAATATGCTGCTGTAAATAATGGGTGATGGTGCTGTTTGCCAGCTTTCATCACTGATGATATTTTCCGCAGTACCATCTGCATATTCTATAACAGTACGAAGTATCATTTTAGGGTGCCCATATGCACCGGTCATTTTTCTGTATCGCTGACCCGGTATATAAAAAAATCCATTGCCGAGCATTACACCAATTGCATTGTTGCCTTGTTGCAAATCCTTCGTTACATCAAAAGTTACATACTGTGCATGTTTGGTATAATTTGTCCAGCCGGGGTCTAAAAAATGGTCGCCAATTTTATTTCCATTTAAAAACATTTCAAAATGCCCCAAACCACAGATATACGCTGTTGCAGATTTAATTGTTTTTTTAATTTCAAATTCTTTCCGCATTATTGGCAATACATTTCGTCTTGGGCCCCAGCTTTTTTTTCCGCTTTGATGCACATGCGGAAAAATGCGTAAAGAATCAACAGGCTCATCGTAGCCAATCCATTTGGCATTGTGCCAGTCATTATTTTTTAATACCCCCATTTGCCAGTAAGCAATTTTACTTGTTGCCACATTGCCATTGTTATCCCACACTTTTACTATCCAGTAATATTTTTTTATTGCAGCAAGCGGCTTGCCTTTGTATGCAACTTGTATGGATGTGCCTGCTGTTACTTTTTTTGAATCCCAGATGTTACCAGTATTCTTGTATAAAAAAAACTCCTGATCGCTTACTAAAATTTGAAAGGCCGTTTGCTGTACATTTTTTTGTGTGCTTTGCAATTGCCAGCTAAGTACGGGTATTGTATTATCAATGCCCAGTGGGTTTGTGCTGTTTTCAATTTGCAAATTAGTAACAGCTAATTGTGTAAAGCCCAATAGTGTTTGCAGAAAACATATAGCTATAATCAGCAGTCGTTTCATTTAATTATTTTATTTTTTGCAGCAGGCTTTAGTACCCTGATTGAACATCGTTGTGTCACTCACTTCATCGTTCTGTTCTTTGCTCAAATATTTTGAACCACATAAGGCAAGAAGAAACATAAGAAAACCTAAAGTGCCTTTGTGCCTTATGTGGTTTTTTATCAAAACATTTATATGCCCTTGCCTGTTATTCATCATTGTACATCCACACTGCTCACCGCCAAACCTGCTGCATTTTCTACTATCAACCTAACTAAATAATTCCCTGCGTTTATTTGCGAATTGGTATTTATTGTAAACTGATTCCACTTACCCGGTTTTGTAAAAGTAAAATTAATGGCTTCTTCCTGCATCATGGTGCCACCTGCATCCAGCAATTGTAATTTGCCTTTTAGTTCCTGCTCTTTACCATAAAAATATTTTACCGTAAAAGAATACCGGTCTCCTACACCTGTTTGAATAGAATAGTCAACTACAGTTTTATTATTGGTTTTTACCACCGCAGACAATCTTCCGTTTACAGAATCCTTTACAACATCTTCATTTAATTTTACTGCATTGGTTCTGTATTGGGTAGTTGGTTTAAGGTCGTAGGCGGGCTGCATGTTGTTGGCGGGTTGATATGCAACTAACATAGTATTGTCAAAGGGAAAAGTAACTCTTTCGCCCTTTAAAATACGTTTGCGCAATACTTTATAAATAGTGCCTTTGTTTTCATCTGTTATTATACTGGCAACATTATTTTCAAACGTTTCTAACCAATCGGGTAAATTCCTGTTTTTTTCGATTGCAACAAACAATTCTATATCCATGAGTGTATTAAAGGCAACAAATTCCTGTTTACTTTTTTTGAAAAATTGAAACCAACTTGCACCAAATAAATTTGAAGGCAATGAATTTATAGTAACAGAAACATCGCCATACTGACTGCTGCCAATATCCATCCAATGCATTTCTCTGCAGTTTTTATAAGACAAATTATATATTACCTTATTGAGAGCAGCCCCTTTACTAATATTTTTCTTCACCGATGCTATTGCAATTGCACTTATTGCTGCCTGCCCTGCTTTACTTTCCGGAAAGGAAACAATAATTTTTCCATTTACTGCTTTTGCCTTCACTATTTTTTTCAACGCTGCATTACTTCCTGCTTCATTCCAGATATCTAAATCATTCAACACGGTTTTACCATTAACCGCCACATCAAACAACCGCATACCGCTTGCCTTGATACCGCCACCAATTCCCAGCCATGGTTCAATAAAATATAGTTCCAATAAATACTCACCGGCAGGCACATCAAATGAATATTGTAGTTTGTCTTTTCCATAACGAAATGTTTGAAACAACTTCCAGTCATTTGTTCCCCGAATGGGAGAAAATGTTCTTCGCTGACTGGCAAAGTTCTCCGGTACTTCTGGAAAGTCTTTTGTCCATGATGTTGCACAGTTTTTATCGGCTTGCCAATTGTTTCCGTTCTCATCTGTATAATCCGGGCCACCGCAATTAACCCGGTAAACATAGTTGTAACCTTTTTGAGGATTTAATACAGTCGAATACCTATCTCTAAAATCTTTGAAGTTTGGTGATTGCGGTAAATGGTTCAGCACTATTACATCTGTTGAAGCAACTTTGCCATTTATATAACCAACAGCACTCAATACATTATACTGGATGTTTACACCATCCCATTGAAAATGTGTTCCGATGCCATTTTTCTTTTTTCTGCCTAAAGACGACCCATTAATATCATTAAACAATTCCACTTCATCGCAGTTGCTGTACACATAAATATTGTCCTTTATTCCGGGTGTCATCCATCGGTTGGGCCAGGTATGCGAAACAATGTACACCATTGGCTCTTTATACTTATCCGCATAATTGCTGCGGAACATGTAATAGGCATCTGTCGGTTCTTCCCAAGGTGTAAGCAGTCCTTTATAATTTACCGGGCCAATTCTGTCCAGCTCTCTCAAGCCTTCTCCACCTTGTACCCTACCCGGATTATCATGCGAAGTAAGCAACCAAAAAAAATGACCGGCCACACTGTCTTTTACTTTTTCTGCCAAACGGATTTTTTGTTCCATTAATAAA
>JAGVCC010000023.1 GCA_020059395.1 Chitinophagales bacterium
ACCACCGCCGCCGCCATAAAATACAGGGTATTCGCTTGCGCCTGTAACGGTGCCATTAAGGGCCATGCCACCGCCGCCGCCTGCTGCTGTGGCAGATATATTGCCGTCGCCATCTTTTGCCCAGGTAACGGTTGCGCTGTTTTTTAAATCGGAAATTCGCAACTGTATGCTGCTTATTTTATCAAACGGGGAAACAGTACCTGCAACGGTTGGCCTTACTACATCAAAGGAACTATCCAATAATTTTTTATCAATTAAACTATCTACGTTTCCACGGTTAGGAATATGCAATGCAGTTGGCACTCCAAAATTTTCTAAATATCTAAAAGCGCCGCCGCCTTCAATAATTAACCGTGTTGAATTATTGGTTACAAACCCGATTGGGTGGCTTAAATTTTGTAAAATGTTTAAACTGCCTGCACCGGCATAATCTGTTTTTGCGCTGCTGTTTTTAAATATGCCGCCACGGCCTGAATAGAGTTCGTTAGTTAAAAAAACAATTGAAGGTGCCGCTGTTGCACTTCCAATTTGATTTTCCAGCAAAAGGCCTGTGTAGCCGCCTATATCCTGTCGAACATTTAAACCATATATAGTTGATGAAGTTGCGCCGCCAAAAAATGTTGAAAGGCCGGTAAATGTTTTTTGCCCCGCAAATGATTGCGACGAAGTGTTAATAAAACCTCTATTAGTTGCGCTGGCATCGGGTATATTAAACGTATGCGTATTACCGCTGCTGCTTATGCCAAAATTTGAACCGCTTGTGCCGGTAGCAAAAGTTTGCGTTGTGCCTGTTTGGCCGTTAAGGGTAATGCTACCGCCACCGCCGCCTGTCCCACTGTCTAAAAATGCAAATAAATGCACTCCGTTAATTACTTGAAAAACGCTATCGGTGCCGGGCTTTTTGTAAACGTTTGTTACATAGCCGGGGCCTGTGCCGCCTCCGTTGCTGCCTTGCAAAACAATATTATCAATTCTGTATGTTGTGGTGGCTCCCATTACATCAACATAAAATGCAGCAAACGTGTTGCTGCTTTTTTGTAGTTGGTTTAGCGGTATGCTTATGTTTTGCCATGTGCCAGTTAAAGTGCTATTAAAGCCGTTTGCGGCTGTTAATGGTGTTAAAGCCTCTGTACCATTACCCAAACCAACACTAACGCTTGCAGCGGCTGGTAATGCCGTTACAAGGCGTATATAAAAACGCAGTACGTTATAATCAGAATATGGATAAGTATTTACACCGTCGCTCATTTTAATGCCGCCGCTGCCGGTTAATGCAATACATACGCTGCCACTTTGCGGCGTGGTAGCGTTTGCAAAATTACTGCTGCTAAAGCCGCTGGCATCACCCGCCCACTCTGTATTTTCGTCGTAAATTATTTGCTGTGTTATGGCAGGCGTGGTAGCACCTGCATACACTAATACTGCTGTTAAATAAAACTGCGTTGCAGGGTTTACTTGTGGTATTGCTGGCGTGGCTGAAGGTGTGCCGGTAATTTTTATTATTTGTCCGGTGCTGTTTAAAGCAATAACATCTAACCGATTAAAAGTGCTGTGTGCTGCATCTAAAGTTATATTGCCTGCATTACTTTTATAGGCCCTGTTTTTTATTATATAATCTGCCGCTGTAACGGTAAAGGTTAAACCGCTTACCCATGTAACCACGCCACCGCTAACATTATTGCCTGTGCTTCGTGTAATGGCTAATAAAACGGTACTATCTGTTGGAATGTTTGCGTTGCGGCTGCTTAGTGTGCCGGTTGCGTTTACGCTATCAAACCTGTTTTTCTTAACTGTAATACTGTTGGTAGTAAGGTTTGTTTGCGCTGCTGCTGTTATGGTAAAAAAAACAGTAAGCAGTAAAAAAAGTTTTTTCATTTATTTGCGAATTTTTAAAGTAAGTGGAAGAACAACACCGCTAATATGTAACAGGTCGCCGTTTAAAAAATCCCTGTGTAATGCTTCACAATGCTTAATACCTATTTCGGTATCAATCATAATATCATCATTACCGGCGTTGCTGCCTATGCGTACAGTTTGCGGGCCTGAAGGGCTAAAAAAAGATATTGCATGTATAAAATCACCAGGCGCAATAACTGCATCTGCGTTTATTGTAATGCTGCGTACATTGCTACTGCCAGTATTGCCGGTTATATACATTATAATTTGGTGTAAAAGGTTTCTGAAATAATTAAAGTTTTACGCAGTTGCGGTATGCCTGGCACTTCGCCTGCTGCATTACTGAAATCGGTGGTATCGTAATTTTTAAAATCAATGCTGTAAGTTTCATCCCTTACAATTTCAATACCTTTTAAAAACAAATCAGCAGCATTGTCTACGCTGTGCCCGAATGTATCACCCGGCAATAAAGGCAGGTTGTTTATAAACACGGTGCAAAGCCCTGTGTTTTTAAATATAAATTCAGGTGAGGTTATAACCTCATCACTATTTTTTGTTATGGTGCGTACTTTTGTATTAACTTTTACTTTTTGCATTTTTGGTTTTTTTAGCTAAAAAAAAAACGTTCCTAATAATAATAACACTGTTGCACCACCTGTTGCCGCTGTTGGGTGTGTGCTTATCCAGCTCGCAACGCTGTTAAAAATATTTTTTAATTTGGTGCTGTAGTTAACATCTGTTGCGTAACCGGCCTTTTGCAATTTTTCAAATTGTTCCTGTGGTGTTTTTGCTTTTGTTACGCCTGCTGCAATGTATCGGGGGCCTTGTACAAATTTTACATAATCTGCAAAACAATCTTCAGGCTTTGCATAGCTGCGGAAGTATGCGGTAACTACATACACGCTGCCATCTTTACGCTGTTCGTTTGTTTTATAAGCCGCCTTTGCACCCTTCCATCTGCTATCTGCTTTTATACCAAAAAAATTATTATGCTTAACGGTAAGGCTGCTTTTACCGTAAGCACTTTCCAAACCGGCGGCGGTTAAAATAGTTTCTTTAAATATGGGTGTACCTGCTGCTGCCGTGGCTGCTGCTGTACCATACTTTGCAATAAATGGTTGCATTGCTGCTGCTATTGCTTTGCTCATAAAACGTTTGTTAGTACTTTAGGAAATTTGTTTACACGCTGTTTAAATGCTGCCTTTAAACCGCCGCTGAATTTTTTGCTATTGGCATAATAGTTTAACCTTGCTGCCACTATGTACAAATAAAAACTGCGTGGGTATTTATTTATTACAGCAATAATACTGCTGCTTAAATTTGTTTTTTCGGTGTATGTGCCAGGCTCCATTTGTACAGCCACTTTATTAATTACTTCAATGGCATCGTTTTCTTTATGTACAATAAAATCGTACAAAAAATTGCTTATATCCTGATTGTTTATTTTATCACCCTTCATGTATTTTCCCCAATGCAGGGTACGGTAAAAATCATCTACCATTTTATTCAGTTCTGCATCATCAAACTTTTTATAGCGTGGTATAGCACCGCCTTTATACACCTGCTGCTGCAATTGCAATAAGCGCCTAAAGCCAGGCCACGCAGGGTAATACTTTTTTGTAATGCCTGCGTATGTCCATCCGGCGCTTGGGTCATTCCAAAAACCGCCCTCTAAATCTTTAGTAAAGTTTTTTGCAATTAAAAAATTAGCCATTTCGCTGTGGAATTATTTTGTAAACAATAAGGCCGCCAATGGCCAGTAATAATATATTTTCAATCTTGCTTAAAAAACCTTTGTTGCTATCTTCCTGTATCTGCGTTTTTAATTCGCCGTTGCTTTTAATTTGCTCCCCTGCTGCATCAATAGCCTGCTGTTTTTGCGCTGCTGTTAAGTTTGGATTTTCCATTACCTTAACTATGTAGTTAAGCATGTTTTGCGTGGCTGCATCAATGTCTGCAAGTTTTTTTATTTCAGCGCTTTTGTCAATGGCTTTATTAATAACCACAGCAGCGCCGATAATACCTACCACTGCAACAATACCCCAAACCACTAAGGGAATAAAGCCAACACCGCTAACGCTGGTTTGTTTTTTTGTAACACTTACAATAAATGCTTCGTCATTTTGCAAAGCAGTTATGTAATTATCAATTGCTTTTTCGCTGTTGGTGCTAACACTTAGTAAAATATTTTTTGCCAGGCTTGCAGGCATTTTATTGTAAAGCACTTTCAGCTTTTCAATATTATTTTTTATACGGGTGGCACTGGCTGTAATTTGGTTTAACTGCTGCTGTGATAATAGTTGCGCCGCTTTAATTTTCGCATATCCATCAGGCGTAAAAATTACAGCACTTGCTTGCATAGTGGCTGCATTGTAGGCGTAAGTTTTGCCATTAAACACAAAAGATATTTGGCTGCTTACATTGGATGGCAATAAATTAAAAGGTACGTAAGCGTACCCGTTTTTTATTTGCGCTGCCAATGCAGAAAGGGCTAATAACTTTAAAGATGCTGGTATGCTTACCGGTATATCTTTATACAAATTATTTACCGGTTGCCCTTTTAATTGCAAGGTGGCAACAATAAAAAAGTTTGCACCGTTTGCGGTGTGCAAAAACTTTGCAGCATCTTTTTGCTGCTTGTACACTGTGGTAATAAAACTTTTTATTGTTGCTACTGTTGACATGGTATTGCTTTATAAATACTGAATGGCTGTTTGAATTTTGCCGGGGTTGGTTTGCAGTGTATGTGTTAACTGCTGTAAAATTTGCAGCCAGTTGTCAGGAAAAACAGTTGCAAGGCTGTTGTTAAAATCTGTAATAATAATAGTAGCCTGCTGCTGTTGTTCCGGTGTTAGTTCAATTACTTCAGCTTCGTTTGCTGGTTGTTGTGTTGGCATATCTGTATTATTTGGTAAATTTTTATTTGCTGGAATACCGGCAACATTTGCCAGTGGTTCGGGTATTATACCCATGCTTTTTAAAATGCCGCCTGCATACGGTGCAATACCGCTTATAACTTCCTGCCAGGGGCCTTTTAGTTTACGATCAAACTCTTTATTGTCTTTTTCCAGGGCTGCAACTTTTGCTTTTAAATCTTCATTTTCCTTTTTCAACATTAACTCCTCAAACTTTTTTTGCGCTATTTCTGCCGCCTCTGTTTTGCTTATATATCCATCGGGTACGCCGCTGTTAATATTGCCAATGCCCTGCATTGGTTGTTGCTGCGTTTGGTTGTATTCGTTTTGTGAAATGGTAAATGCAATTTCCTGGCGGCCCTTTACTGTTAACATCGGCTTATCGTTTGCAATAATTTCAAACTCCCCACTGCCTAATATTTTTAAATAGTTATCCAGCTTTTGCCTGCTTTCTGGCTTTACGGTGTTTGTTTCTTCTTTATTGGTAAAAACTGCGTTGCCGCTTTCAATTTTTCCTTTGCGGTAAATTGAAAAGTACACGTATGTTTCAGGTAGTGCATCAAACCAGGCTAATAAGTTATTGCGTCCGTAAATCATAAAATAATTTTTTGTAGTAGTTTGTATTGGTAAAGAAAGCAAAGCAGTTGGTTACTGCTTTGCTGTTAAAATATCTTTTACTGAAAAAACTTTCGGCTTTAAGGCAAAGGCTTCATTTTTGTTAAAGTATTCTGCAACAAAAACTTTGTTATTTAGCCGCTCTACATTTTCCCTTAGTGCTTCAATAGTGGCAGATTGTGCCGGAACTATTTCGCTGATTTTATCCACTTTATTATAAATAGCAACTAAAAAAAATGTTGAAAGGCCAATTAATCCTTTACTTATAGCATCAAGTAAATTTGTTTTTGCCTGTGGTGTCATTATGCTTTTTCGTATGTTACTAAAAAAAGAAAATGAGTATTTAAAGCAACGCCGTTTAAATTACCAATTTCCACTTCGCTGCTTTGCAGGCTAAAGTTTTTTAAGTTGAGCAATGGAATTTCAGTTTTTTCAGCGTCCTGCAATAAAGATTTTAAAGGCATTTTGCGCAACGTGTTGCCTTCAGCATCTTTTATTGTTAGGTAACTTTTGTTATGCACTGTTGCTGCAACTACCGATTTATCTTTATCGGTATATGGTACTTGCGTGGCGCTAAAACTTTCAATACTTACAATGCGGCTTGTGCGTTTTTCGATTTCGTCATTACGGGGAAAAGAAACTACTTTGTTGTTTACATCGGTAATTTCTGCCGCTAAAATTACCTGCCTTGTTTTATCGTTTGGTATATAGTGACTGTTCATATCACATTTTTATTTTGTGATTAAAAAAGCCGCCGCAACAAGCAGCGGCTTTTTATATCTGTTTTAAAAATTTGTTTTTTTACAAACTGCGGTTTGCGCTTGCAGTGCTTATTTTGTTACCGCCGCTTACTAAAGCACCATGTGCTTCTAAAATGGCAATTACCTTTAAACTACCGGTACTAAACTGCAATTTTAATGCAGCCGTTGGGTTGGGTATATTAACCTTAAATACGCCAGGGTCTGTACCCTGTATATCAATAGGGTTAGGCAACGTAATAATACCGCCTACACCGTGTTCTGTACTGGTTTTATTAGCAGCACCTGTTTGCTGCGTTTGGCCTACAAAACGGGCTTCAGCAAGCTGGACCCCTTCCATATACTTACCCGTACCTTTTTCATAACTCAACTCACCATTTGCGTAAAACGCTTCCAGGTGTTCGGGTAAAAAAGTACCTGCTGCTGGGAAAATAATTACGTTAGGGTAAGTTTGTTTTACCAAAACATTTGGATTAGCGGGGTCGTAAGCGGCCAAAAAGAATTTTAAAAACAATGCACTGAAAAGGTCATTATCTTTTAAAAGTTTTTCGCCAACCCTAACCGCAGATTTTGCAGCTTTGAAATTAAACTCGTATTCGCCCTGGCCGTCTACCAGTTCAACATCAGCACGTAAAAAACCTTTGTTTACTAAAGCTGGTTTTGGGTATTCTGTACGCAGGTTGCGTACTAATGCACCCATTTGAGAAAAAATATTTTGCATTTTAAAAAGTTTATTGTGTTAAAAAATATTTGTTTTTGTACAGTTAAAAATTAAATTTCCCTGTTTACTTGGTCTTCATCCACGCCGTTCATACCATCTTCATTGGTAACTAAACCCATACCGGCCATGTTACGCAGTGGGTTATCTTCATAACCATCAATGCCGCTTACTTTAGGAAAAATGTTTGGTGCCACATCGTTACCTATTTGCGCAATACCATACACAGCCATTGCTTCACTGGCACCTGCAACAAGTCCCCCCGTTTTTTTACCTGCAAAGCCTGCTGATTTTGCCAACATTGGCAATACTACTTTACCGGCCAATAAAGTAATTAATCCTTTAATTTTTGGGTTGGTTTGTTTAGCAATGAAGGGAACACGGTTAAGCTGTGTTACCACTGCCAAACCGGCTGCATTACCTGCGGCGCTCATTGCTATTTCGCCAAAGTTTATGCCTTTTAAAATTTTCATGTTGTTTAAAATTTTTTATTAAATAATTTTTTTGTTGTTGCTGTGCTGCTGCTAACAGTGCTGTTTACCTGCGTTTACGCTTTGCAGCTTTTTTTGCTTTTTTTGCAACCGGCCTGCGTTTGCGCAAACCTGTGGCTTTGCTTTTGCCAGGGGTAAAACTTGCAAGTTTTTTACGGGCCGCAATAGTTGCATCGTTCTCCCTTTTAATTGCTGCGTTCTCTCTGTCAATTGCAGCACACTTTTGAAAGTAAGCGTTTATACTGCTTACCGAAGCCGTTTGCTTTGGCTTACGTGGGTACTTTTTTTGTTTTTTAAGCGCCATTGTTTAAGAATTTTATTTTAAAAATTTTGTTACTTGTTTTTTTTACTGCTGCTTAATAACATTGCTGCCACTACAGCGCCACCTATCCACAGCATTGTATTACTGCTTTTGCCTTCGCTGGTAACGGTTACACCTTCCTCTGTTTTTACATCGTTTAAAAGCGTATCGCCTGTTGCATCATCAGGGTTACGGCCTCTGTTTTCCCATGTTGGCATAGTGCCGCCACTGTCTGCCCCGTCGCTAAAAACTGCCGGTGTTACAGATGGTTTATAGTAAGGGCTTGCAGGGTCGTTATTAGTGGGCTGCTGCTGTACCAGTGTTGCCATTTCGTTGGCTGCTGCTGCGTTTTGCCAATCTTCAGGCGCTGGCGCATGTGCGGCAATATCTTCTTTTATATTTTCGCCCATTTGTCCAAATAATTGTTTAAGGCCGCCTGCTGCTGCACTTACCACCGCCATTATTACACCTATACCACTAACGGTATAGCCTGCCTGTTTCATCCAGTCGGCCAAAACAGCTTCAGGACTTTTTGCAAAAGCATTCATAATACCATTTCGTACTGTTTTATCAAAATTACTTTCAGGCATTTGCAGCCCGTTTACAATTTTCTTTTTATAGTCTAAAGCCTTTTGCCTTTTAATAGCAACGGCTTCAGGCAGTTTTGCAAGTACCCGTGCATCTGTTATATACAGGTATAAAAAAAACGGTGCATTTTTTGGCAGGGTGGCTTTTATGGCAATACGTGCCGGGGTGGTAAGTACTTTTTTTGCTGCTGTAGCAACACGTTGCAACAAACCTTCTTTTACTTTTTTTACTGCAACTCCTGATTTTTTTAAAAGTTTAGCCTGCTTTTTTGTAACTGCTTTACCGGCTGTGTTTACTTTAACAGCTTTGGCAGTTTTTTTTGCAATGCGTTTAGCCTTTCCTGCTATGCCGTCAATTTCATCATTACAGCCAACGCAATAGCGTTGCTGTGGGGGTATGTTGCCCATGCCGTTTATACTTACTTCGCTATGGCCTAAAAGCGCCGCCATTGCGTTGTGTATGCCTGCAATACCAATTTCCAAAGCGTTATCTTGTATGCTGCCTATGCCATGCACTTCAGCAGCTTTTATTTGCTCCATTTCCAGCCGCTGTTTGTCCAGTGCTAAATCCATAACGGCACTGTTTACACGGCTATCGTTTACATCAACACTTAACATGCCACGCCTTTTGCGGCGGTTAAATAAACTGGTAGCGGGCACAACCTTATTTAATATTTTGCGTAAGCGAATTTTGCCCACTTCGGGGTTATCTTCCAGGCCGCTTAAACGATAAATTTCACTCATGTTATAATCCCATTTTTTTATAAACTGTTTTTCGGTGCCGTACTCATGCCACACACAATCAACCGGTATTAATTTGCCATTTACCATTACAACTACATATACATGCGTGGGGTAATCGGGTATTTCATTTCCAGCTAAATTAAATTTTTTACTGTAGCTGGTAAACCTAAATGCTGCTTTAATACCCAGGGCATGTAAGCAGCACATAACGGCTATGCTTAAACTTTTACAATCACCTTCTTTGCGCTGCCATAATGCAGCAGGTGTTTGAATAAATTGCAGCCCGTCGGGGTCTACTTTATATTTAATTTGCGTTTTCCAAAAACTCCAAATATTAAATAATGTTTGTTGCAGATTGTTTCCGGTTAAGTGCGGCGCAAATGATATTAACTGCTGCCTGCTGTCTTTAAAACACTGTATTACCTCTGCAACAATATCTTTAGTAACGCCGTTACTTTTTACAAGAACTTTTGCGCCTTCACGGTTGGGGATTAATTTATTTGCCAGTTGTTGTATAAGCATACAAAAATTATTGCCTGTGGCTGTTATTTATTTGTGCATTGTATAATGCTAATGCTGCTGTACGGGTGGCTTCAAATGCTTTATAACCGGTCCGCTCATTTGTTATTTCGTAACCTTTTACTTTGCCCTTTTTTTCATCCAGCATTTGTACTTTGCCATTACGGGCATCGTACCCAATTAAACCGGCCATGCGTTTAACAGCGGCTTTGGTTGCTTTCTTTTTTGCAGTTTTATTTTTAGTTGCCATATAGAAATTAATTTTTAGAAAAAATCATTTTTTTATCCATTCGTTTACCGGTAAAATATTTTTCCAAAGCAGAATTATTTGAAAACTCCAATGTTGCTTTTACGCTGCCAATGCCATTTACTGAAGCGTTGGCCGCTTTTACTATTGCCTTTAATTTTGGTAGTAAAATTTCTTTGCGTACAGGGTCTACCGGAATACGTGCCACGCCTTTACCATTGTTATACTTAAACTGAATAAAGTTTTGTGCAACGGTTATTTTTACATCTTTAAAACTCTTTACCAGGCTTTGGGTGTATTGCAAAAATTTTGCGGTATCGGTGGCTGCATCTTTATAATGCCGCTGTGTGTTGTAACTATTCATACTTTGGAAATAGTTTTCTATTTCTTCAGTAAGCAGGCTTTGGGTTTCCATGCGGCCAATACCACTAATAGCATTGCTCTTTACATCGTAATTAAATTTTACCGGTATATCTAAACCGGCGGCGTGCATTAAACCATCTACTTGCAGCATAGTACTAACGGGTGTGCCGCTGCCAATAGCTTTAATAAGTTTAGTTATAAAACTTACAGCGCTTATGCTGCTTATGCGTATGGTAAAAGGTACTGTTGTGGTGCTGCGTGCCTTAATCATTAATGCACTGGTACCAGTGGGGCTAAATGTAAACCCGGCAATACGTGTAGGCACATCGTTTTGCAAATAATTTACATTGCCGTAAAAGTATTGCAGAAAAATATCGGCACTGGAAGGGTTGCGTAAATCCAATTGCAATTGCAAATCTGCACCGGTTAAACTTAGTTTGGTAATTTTTATACGTGGGTTAAAATACTCCAGGCGTTGTACGCCTTGTGCCGTGTTCCATCCCCTTGTAAAAAGGTATGCACCGGCGGCCAATAAGCCTAATGGAAAAATTGCTTTATTCATACCCAACTGAATGTTTTTAAAAAAGCAGTTAAAATGCAAAGCAGTATTGTTACAATGCTGCTTTGCTGTTAATTACTTTTTCATACCAAAAAAATTTTGTGTTTTTGTTGCGTGGTATAAAAGTGGGTGCTAATTTAAAAACCTGCTGTGGTACTATGCAAAGGATAGCGAAAGTTGAGAACGTTTGCCAGTAATTGAGGCCAATAATTCTGCTTCAAAAAGTGAACGGTTAATATTTTCGGCTGTGCAAAACTCTGTTATGTGTATGCTTTGAAACTTGCTTTTACCCAGCACACTGCGTATTACAGTAAGTTTATGCTGCGCCGCCCTTGCACCCATGCCGTACACGTGCATTATTTCTTTGTAGGTAACTGTTTTTGGTAGCTTATCCATGCAAAAAATTAAGCCGAAACAATGGTTTTTGTTTTTAAAAAATTGTTGTGGGGTGTGGTGGCTGCAAAAGCAATACCGGCAAATGTTTCACGGGAAAAATTGAGCCAAAAATTTAAGATGAAAAACAACCGGAAATTAAGCCACATTGTTGTAAAGGATATTTTTAGCTCCTAAGGTGTATAAAATTACGCCTGTTTTTTGGCAGTTAATACAATTATTTTGATACTGTACGCAGCCACCAACGCCACTGCTTTTTATTTTTATTACCAGGCTGCTGCCTGCAAAAATTTATTGCACACATTTTTTTTTGCTGAAGAAAAAAATAAAACTGCAAAACAATGTACACCGTACAGTATAACAGCTATATAATTTCAACTTGAAAAAAAAGTGTACTGCCAAAAAAAACGCTGTAATATTTTTATTATCAATTACTTACATGCAGTACACTTTTTTAGTTCACTTTTGTACTGGCTGCCTTATTTATTAAGCCGGTACCAATACCAAAATAAATTTACTGTGGCGCTAAAAAACTGTACTGCTTTGCAAAAGCCGCTGCCAGACTGTATTTGCGCCAATGCAGTACAGTAATAAAAATACTGTAAAAAGTGTGTTTTAAAAGTGTACTGTATTAAAAGCCGCTGCCAGCCTGCGTTTGCGCTGTAATTAGTACACAGTACACTTTTTGCTTTTACTTATTTAATAATAATATTAAAATAACTGAAAGGTAAAAGTATAAGTACAAGTACACTATTGGCCGCAAATTTTTTGTTGGGGGTAGGGAAGGGGAAGGAAAGGAAAGCGTCACCTGGCGAAAGCCAGGGCCATTAATACGCCGGTGCCGTGTGTACTGTGGCCGGTGTGCTGAAGGCGGGGGAAAATAAAGGTGTGGCCGCTAAGGCGGCCACTAATTGTTTACGGCTGCGCCGTGCGGCAAATGTGAGCTGTGTGGTGAGCTTGCAGGTAAATGCTTTGCCATGTGGTAAAATCATCGTCTGCGGCCTCCATAAAACCATTACAGGCCATTTTAAAGAAAATAGCCTGTACCATTGCATTTTTAATTTGCTCTAAAATTTGGGCTGTTTGCGTGGGTGAGCTTGCCAGCTCAATAACCAGGTGTTGTTTGGGCATACGGTTTAGGTTTAGGGTGAACATTAAATTTAAAGCGTATAGCTTAAAAAAATTGTTAAATGAAGGCTGGCAGGGTGGCGTATATGCAAACAGCCCCAG
>JAGVCC010000054.1 GCA_020059395.1 Chitinophagales bacterium
AGCTCTGCAATAATTTTCTCCAGTTCTTTCACTCTTTTTTCCAACTCAGGCAGTTTGCGGCTGGCCGCCTGGCTGCGTAAGGCTGCAGTATAATCATGCGCTGGCGAGCCGGTAACAGCTTTGCCGGTTTCTATACTTTTACTAACGCCGCTTTGTGCATTTATTTTTGCACCGTCTCCAATAGCTATATGGCCCACAATGCCCGCTTGCCCGCCAATCATAACATTGTTGCCAATTTTAGTGCTGCCGCTTATGCCTGCCTGTGCAGCAATTACCGTATTGTTTCCCACTTCAACATTATGTGCAATCTGCAACAGGTTATCCAGTTTAGCGCCTGCCTTTATCAAAGTGCTGCCAATAGTAGCCCTGTCAATAGTACTGTTGCTGCCTATTTCCACACCATCTTCAATAATTACATTGCCAATTTGCGGCACTTTTTTAAAACTGCCATCTGCCTGCGGGGCAAAGCCAAAACCATCGCTGCCAATAACGGTGCCGGCATGTATGGTTACATTATTTCCCACAACACAATTATGGTAAATTTTTACGCCGGGGTGTATTACAGTGTTTTGCCCAATGGTAACATTATTACCAATAAATGCATTGGGGTAAATTTTAGCGCCATTACCTATAATTGCCTTTTCGCCAATGTAAGCAAAGGCACCAATAAAAACCTGCTCTCCAATTTTTGCAGTGGCATCAATATAAACCGGCTGTTGTATTCCGGTTAATTGCTGTTGTTGTATTTGTTGATATTTATCAAGCAAAGTGGCAAAGGCAGAATAAGCATCGGGCACACGTATTAAAGCAGCAGTTACAGGCTGTTTTAATTCTAGCGAATCATTTATTATTATCACAGATGCCTGTGTGGTATATAAAAACTCTTCGTATTTGGGGTTGGCTAAAAACGATAATTGGCCGGTTGTTGCCTCTTCAATTTTACCAAAAGATGCTACTGCTGCATCAGCATTACCTTCAACCTTGCCACCAATAAGCAGCGCTATTTGTGTTGCAGAAAATTGCATAATTGTTGATAGTTAATAGTGGGGGTTCTATATCAGTTGGGTTTTCATGAACCATCAACCATGAACCATTACCTTGTATAACAAATGTAATATTTTTTAACCTTTTCCCTCAGGTTTTGATTAATAAGGGCATTGTCAACTTCCGAAATGTCTTTGACAGTACCATCCTTAAACAAAATACGTATGCGTTCATCTTCAAAATTATAAGTGCTGCTAACAGCCTCTCCGGTAAATACCAGCCATGCTGCCTCCTCATTACTTAATTTGAATTGATTACAGGCTATAGATATTTGTTGCGCTGTAAACGCTGCATCAACCGGCTGGGCAAAGTATTTTACGTTAAGCAACTGCCGGTTTATGATGCCTTTACAAAGCGTTGATAAAACCACATCTTCATGTGTACACCATGTTTTAATGGCAGTCATCACATCAAAATCATCTAAACTGCAAAATTCAGCAATGGTTATTTTGTTTTCGGGCTCGTTTATTAATTTATGTAAAGATGGTGGCGCCGCTGCTTTAATATGTTTAGCCCGTTTTATAATACGCTTCAGCATTTGTTCTGCACATAAAACTGTTTTATGTAAATATACCTGCCAGTACATTAATCGGCGGCTTACCAAAAATTTTTCAATAGAATATATGGCTTTTTCTTCCACCATCAATTCTCCATTGTGCACTACAAGCATTTTTAAAATACGGTCGTAGCCAATAACCCCTTCGCTTACGCCGGTAAAAAAACTGTCACGGGTAAGATAGTCCATGCGGTCTACATCCAGCTGGCCGCTTATTAATTGATGCAAAAATTTTTTTGGGTGCGTACCAGTAAATATATCTATAGCCAGCTGCAGTTTTCCATCAAATTGTTTGTTCAGCTCCTCCATTATAAGCAGGCTTATTTTTTCATGGTGCATGCCTTCAATTAACGTATGCTCCAGCGCATGGCTAAAGGGGCCATGGCCAACATCATGCAAAAGAATGGCAATTTTTGCAGCCTGTTCTTCTGCTGTGGTTATTTCAGTGCCTTTACTTTTTAGCTCGGTAATGGCACTGCTTATTAAATGATAAGCCCCTAAAGAATGATGGAGCCTTGTATGCACCGCACCGGGGTACACCAAATAAGCCATGGCCATTTGATTAATGCGGCGCAGGCGCTGGTAAAAGGGGTGTGCAATTACCTGATAAATAAGTTCATCATCAATGGTAATAAAGCCATAAACGGGGTCGTTGATTATTTTGCGAAAAGCCATGAATGGTTGCGGTTGTTGTTTACGGTTTGTGGTTGTACCTCTGTATTTTGTTAAAAGATTTACAAAGCTAAATAAAGCTTAGCAGCATTGGAGTAAAAAGTTAAATTTGTAAGATTGGTTCATGGTTGATGGTTCATAGCTTGAAGCCTGCGGTAAGTAATCTTTTGCTATGAATGGTTAACCATGAATCATGAGTTATTAATCATGAATTATGAGCCATTAACCATTAACAACCATGAGCATAGCAAAATTACTTTGGGTAGATGATGAAATAGACAGCCTTACCTCTCAAATAATGTTTTTAGAAAATAAAGGCTACGAAGTGCAAACCAAAACCAACGGTTTTGATGCGGTGGAATATATAAAAGAAAATATTGTAGATGTGGTATTGATAGATGAAAGTATGCCTGGTATGACAGGGCTGCAGGCAATACAGCAAATTAAAGAATACAATACCACACTGCCTGTGGTGCTAATTACAAAAAATGAGGCAGAAAATTTAATGGATGAAGCTATTGGCAGCCAGATAAGCGATTATTTGATTAAGCCTGTAAACCCCAACCAGGTTTTGCTAAGCCTTAAAAAAATTATTGACAATAAAAGGCTGGTGGCTGAAAAAACTACACTGGCTTATCAGCAGCAGTTTCGTAATTTATTTATGGCGCTTAATGACAACCCTGATTATAACGGCTGGATGGAGATTTATAAAAAACTGGTGTATTGGGAGCTTGAAATGAAAAAAAGTGACAGTCCGGAAATGCAGGAAGTTTTTCAAACACAGAAGAATGAAGCCAATACTGAGTTTTTTAAATTCATCAGTAAAAATTATGCAAAATGGGTTGGCCCCAAAAGCAGCGAAGCGCCAATAATGAGTAATACACTTATGAAGTTTAAGGTGTTTCCTCATTTAGAAAAAGGTACGCCGTTGTTTTTTGTATTGATTGATAATTTACGGTTTGACCAATGGAAAGCCATACAGCCCATTTTTGCAGAAAGCTTCCGCATACATGAAGAAGAAACATTTTACGCCATACTCCCTACGGCAACACAATATGCCCGTAACGCTATTTTTGCAGGTATGCTGCCGGTAGATATTGAAAAACAATTTGCTGCACAATGGAAAAATGATGATGAAGAAGGCGGTAAAAATTTGTATGAAGAAGATTTTTTTAAAGCACAGTTAAAGCGTTTGGGCAAAGGCGATTTAAAATATTCGTATACAAAAATTACCAATAATCACGACGGACAAAAACTGGTAGATAATATTCATAACATGCTTACCAACGATATTAACATTATTGTGTACAATTTTGTAGATATGCTTAGCCATGCCCGTACAGAAATGGAAGTACTGAAAGAGCTGGCTGGTGATGAAACCAGTTACCGAAGCATTACACAAAGCTGGTTTGAGCACAGCCCTTTACACGCTGCCCTTAAAAAAATTGCCGACAAAAAAATAAATATGATTGTAGCTACAGACCATGGCAGTGTAAAAGTGCGTACTGCAGCAAAAGTTATTGGAGATAAACAAACCACCACCAACCTGCGTTACAAACACGGCCGTAATTTAAATTACGAGCCAAAAGAAGTATTGGCTTTTAGAGATCCCAGAGAAGCAGGGCTGCCAGTGCCCAATGTAAACTCTGCCTTTATTTTTGCAAAAGAAGACTTGTTTTTATGCTACCCCAATAATTATAATCACTATGTAAATTATTACCGCAATACTTTTCAGCATGGTGGCGTAAGTTTAGAAGAAATGATTGTGCCGGTGGTGCGGATGACGAATAAATAAACCCTCAATCTACCGCAGGGGCTTACAAAAGCTTCTTGTACGCAAAGCATTTTACTGTGTTTGTTGCATATTTATTTTTTAGTTATCAACGTTTGTTGAAAATTTTATTACCCAATCAGTTGTTATTGAAGGAAATTGCATTGAATTAAAAGAGCATCCAACTCCATAAAGAGTTTGGAGCAAGATTGAGGCAACTATGAAATACAATCAACACACATTAGATAAAATTGAGCAAATAGCCGAAGAAGTTGGCTATATCATACGGTACGAAAGAGGTAATTTTCAAAGTGGTTACTGCATATTGCAGGCAAAAAAAGTGGTGGTGCTAAATAAGTTTTTGCAAACAGAAGGCCGCATTAACACTTTAATTGACCTGCTGCCGCAACTGGAAATAAATTTTGATGCACTTACTTTAGAAAGCCAGAAAATGTATGATGAGATTATGACAGTGGAGGCGAATAAGTAGGCGGTTGCAGAAAATATATCGTAAAAAGTGGGTTGCTGACAGCAGCCCATTTTTTTTAATAGGCGGCTTAATATGTACTTATATTTAAATTCCTGAAACCTTATTGCAAATTGCTAACCCCTCATTTCTTACATTTGCGCAGTGTATTTGCCTTCTTTAAAAATAACTTTTCTTGGTACCGGCACCAGCAGCGGTGTGCCTATGATTGGCTGCCAATGCCCTGTATGCACATCAACCAATAAAAAAGACAAACGCTTACGCAGCAGTGTTTTGGTACAAAGTGAAACAACCGCAGTGGTTGTAGATACAACGCCAGATTTTCGATACCAAATGCTGAGGGCCGGCGTTAAAAAACTGGATGCAGTGATTTTGACGCATCCACATAAAGACCATATTGCCGGACTGGATGATGTGAGGGCTTTTAATTTTATGCAACAAAAGGAAATGCCCGTTTATGCCAATTCGCTTACAGAGGAAGCCATAAAGCGTGAATTTGCCTACGCATTTTCTGATAAAAAATATCCCGGTATACCCGAGCTGCAGTTAAATACCCTAAATAACGAACCTTTTTTTATTGGAGATATTCCGGTGCAACCCATTGAAGTGTGGCACCATAAAATGCCCGTACTGGGTTTTAGGTTTGGCAACTTTACTTACATAACTGATGCCAACCGGATAGAGGATGCCGAAAAAGAAAAAATACGTAGCACTAAAATAATTGTGCTGAATGCACTGCGAAAGGAAAAACATATTTCTCACTATACATTGGATGAAGCCATTGCAGAAGTAAAAGCCCTACAAATACCGCAGGCTTATTTTACGCATATAAGCCACCAGATGGGTAAACACGAAGATGTAATAGCAGATTTACCCGAGGGTGTTGAGCTTGCTTGGGATGGGCTGGAAGTTAGTCTTTGAAAAATTCCCCTTTTAGGGTATTGCTACGGTTAGCCGTTTCCGCTATTTTGCCATGTAAACTGGCAATATGTTCACACAACTATTTTCCTCATATTTCAAGTACACAAAAAAGGAGCGAACGGGAATCATTACACTGCTGGTGCTGATACTATTTTTTGTATTGTTGCCTTTTTTATACCCTTTTTTTATAAAGCCAAAGCAGGTTGATGCTGCCGATTTTAAAAAAGAAATAGCCACCTTAAACATCAAGCAGGATTCTGTAGGCAAAAATTTTGCACGGAAAGAATTTGGTGATGACGATAATACTCCCAATTATTATCAGCCTTCAGAAAAAAATTACTATAAAGGCAATACTAAAGGAGAGCTGTTTTATTTTGACCCCAACACTGCTTCTGCCGCAGATTGGAAACGGCTTGGTATAAGAGATAAGACCATTGCCACTATTCAAAACTATTTAAGCAAAGGCGGGCATTTTTATAAGCCGGAAGATATTGGTAAAATTTGGGGCTTACATGAAGATGAAGTGCAGCGCATGTTACCATACATACAGATAACGCCTAAAGAAAATAATTATCCGCAGCAGGCTTACGAACCTAAAAATTACGACAAACCAAAATACACACCATCTGTAATTGATATTAATACTGCTGATACAAGTGCTTTAATTGCATTACCCGGTATTGGCAGTAAACTGGCAATGCGTATAATAAATTTTAGAGACAAAGTAGGAGGTTTTTATAAAGCAGAACAGGTAGGTGAAACTTTTGGTTTGGCTGATTCCACTTTTCAAAAAATAAAAAACCGTTTAACACTTAGCAATTCAGCAGTAAAGCAATTTAACATTAACACTGCCACTGTTGATGAATTGAAATCACACCCTTATATAAAATACAACCTTGCTAATGCCATTGTGCAATACCGTACACAACACGGCAACTTTGCTTCGGTAGCAGATATTAAACAGATTATGATGGTTACTGAAGAAATGTACAGCAAAGCAGCTCCTTATTTAAAAGTTCAATAATTTTTTACAGCCGTTTTCACAACTCCGGAGTGGTAGAGGTAAATCTCCTACATTTGCTCATAAACCAATTGTTTTTGTATGAATTTTGAGCAAAGCGAATTAACACAGCAGGCCGCACAAACAGCTAGAGATTTTGCCAATCAATACATTAAGCCGCATGTAATGGAATGGGACGAAACGCAGGAGTTTCCCCTGCACATTTTTAAAGAAATGGGCAAGCTGGGCTTAATGGGTGTGTTTGTGCCAGAACAATATGGCGGCAGTGGAATGGGGTATTTTGAGTACAGTGCCATTATTCAGGAAGTAGCAAAAGTGTGTGGCTCTATTGGTTTATCTCTGGCGGCACATAATTCATTATGTACCGGGCATATTTTAAATTTTGGCAGCGAAGAGCAGAAGAAAAAATATTTGCCCAAGCTGGCTTCATTGGAACATTTAGGCGCATGGGGACTTACAGAAGCTAATACAGGAAGTGATGCTGGTAATATGAAAACCACTGCAGTAAAAGATGGCGATGAGTGGATTTTGAACGGTACTAAAAACTGGATTACACATGGTAAAACCGGTGATATAGCTGTAGTAATTTGCCGCACTGGTGAGCCACGTGCAAAAGACAATGCTACTGCGTTTGTAGTGGAAAGAGGTACACCGGGTTTTAGTGGTGGCAAAAAAGAAAATAAATTGGGCATGAGGGCAAGCGAAACTGCCGAAATGATTTTTGATAACTGCCGCATACCTGACGCTAATAGGTTAGGCGAAGTGGGTGCAGGCTTTAAGCAAAGTATGAAGGTATTAGATGGTGGAAGAATTTCTATTGCGGCATTAGGATTAGGTATTGCAAAAGGTGCTTATGAAGCATCCGTACAATATTCAAAAGAGCGCTATCAGTTTGATCAGCCTATTGCCAATTTTCAGGGTATAAGTTTTAAAATTGCAGATATGGCAACAGAAATAGCTGCTGCCGAATTATTAATTGATAATGCCTGCTACTTAAAAATGAATGGCCTGCCCATGACTAAGGAAGCAGCCATGGCAAAATATTATGCCAGCGAAGTGGCTGTTAAAGTGAGTACCGATGCGGTGCAGATATTTGGCGGCTATGGTTACACCAAAGATTTTCCGGTAGAGAAATTTTACAGGGATAGTAAGTTGTGTACCATTGGGGAAGGTACGAGTGAGATACAGAAGATTGTAATAGCAAGGGAAGCGCTGAGGTAGTTTTTCAATCTCCAGCGTTACATAAATTTAAAATGATGCGGAATGTATTTTTTGTTTTGTTGATAGTATTGGTAAGCTGTAATAATGCAGAAGATAAAAAATATGAAACTACGCAACAAGCTCCTGCTATTTCTGCTGTTGACGGAGAGAGACTATTTAAAAGCCAATGTGCCAGTTGCCATAAACCAGATAAAGATTTTACAGGGCCGGCAATAAAAGGAAGTTTAGAAAGATGGGGTGATAAAAAAGCATTGTATGAATTTATAAGAAGGCCTTGGTTGAGTATCAGTAAAAATAGTTACGCAAAAAAATTGTTTACGAAATGGAAGTCAGTTATGACTGGTTTTAATCTATCTGACAAGGAAATTGATGCAATATTAGCTTACTGTGATTTTTACGGCCCGGTGCCTGATAATAAAATTAAATCAAACCCTTAGTATACGCAATACGCAATGCCTGTGCCTTGCTGTTTACATGCAGCTTTTGATAAATATTGATGGTGTGTTTTTTTACTGTGTTGGGGCTTATAAATATTTTACTGCCAATTTCTTTATAATCAAGACCCTGACTAAGCAGTTGTAAAATTTCTTTTTCTCTTTCGCTTAATTGAAAAATATTGCCGGTTTCTTTTTCTGGCCTGGCAGTAACGGGCTGCTGCACCATTTGTAATATTTTATAAGCAATACTGGGAGAAATGGGGCCTGCGCCACTTTCCCATAAGTTCATCAGCATATCATTAATTACTTCGCCGCTTTCTTCTTTTAGTAAATAACCGCAGGCACCGGCACGTATGGCCCTGAAAATTTTATCGTCATCATCAAAAATGGTAAGCACTACAAATTTTACGTTTGGGTAAAGCGATGATGCCGTGCCAATGGCAGATACACCGTCTACCTCCGGCATTTCTAAATCCATCAATACAATATGCGGTAAATCTTCTTCTGGCAAACAGCGCATTTGGGTTAAAAAATCTTCACCATTTACCGCCTGAAATGCCACTGCAAAAAAAATATTACGGCTTAGTTTATCAGTAATAACTTTCCGGTTGTTTGCTTTATCATCTACTACAGCAATTCTAATCATAATGGTAAATGTTGTATTAGTTTTTTAATGATAAAATACTCCATACGGGTACTTTATTCAGTAATTGTTATAAAGGCGGTTGTGCCTTTTTGCAATACCGATTCAACAGCATAAATAAAGCCACCTGCTTTTGCCCTTTCCTGCATGTTGGTAAGCCCATAGCTGTCGTCTTTCTGCTTTGCTTTTTCCAGCTCAAAACCTTTTCCATCATCTTCTATCAGCACTTGCCAGCTAGTATTACTTATAATACTTTTTGCAGTTATCTTTTTTGCTTCTGAATGTTTTACTGCGTTATTTATAGTTTCTTGTAACACCAACACAATGTTTAATGCTTTTTTAGACGGTATAATAAATTCTTTTGGTGGTGTACCCTGCAGCTCAAAGTTTACATGGTTATAATGCCTGCCCATTTGTTTCATAAAATTTATTACACGTAACCACAAATCGGTTGCAGTTACATCTGTTGTTTTCATTGCCCAAAGCGTTTCTCTTAAATTAACCAGCATTTCTTTTGCTGTATCCTGCAAATTGGTAACTATATTTTTATTGTTTTCTGTTTCAAGATTTAGTAAAGTGCTGTTATGCAAAATAGCATTGGCTTGTACACCAAGGTTATCATGTAACTCTGCGGCAATACGTTTTCGTTCTTTTTCTTCCTGTTCTTTTAACTCCCTTTGCTTTTGCTTCTTTTCCTCCATTAATAAATACTCAGAGGTTATTTTTTCTTTTATTGCATCCAGCATTTTTTCTTCAATATAATACCTGTCATACATTATTCTTCCCACGCAGGCAATACTTGTAAAAATAATATTTACAAAAAGGGTAACAAAAATTAAGAAAAATGTAATGCTGTACGACCTGAAAAAAGGAGCATTACTAACTATTTGTAATATTAATAATGAAAGCATTAATATAGATACAGAGCTTATAATTATAATGGCAGATACAACAAGTATAAAGGTGGAAATACGTTTATTGTAAATATAACGTGGTACTAATTTTTGTGCAATATACCATGCAACGGGTAAGCAAAGTGTTGTTGCAATAATTACAGCAAACAGTTGGCCGGTAATACTTATTGAGGTATCTAAAACTATAAAAAACATAAAAAAAGTTACAAATGCCCATAAAAAAACTAGAAAAACAATTGATGAGAGTTTATTAAAGGATAACTGCATGGCGGCTCATTTAAAAATAACAGAAGAAAGATAATTCTATTTCATTGTCAATAATAGAATATTTTATAAAAATAAAGGAAGTCTGATAATATAAAATCTATCCAAATGGAGTATGCTGCTTGTTACCCAAACTTGCCACTTTTACCATGAAAAAATAATTTAACTAATGAAAAAACTGTTTCCCTTTGTACTTGTAATTTCTGTATTATTCTCCTGCAATGCGCAATCACCTCAAAAAAATAATAACAGCACAAAAAAAATAGCTGCAATGGTTGAAGGGAAAGACTATGTTATTGTAAAACGCTTTAGGGTAGAGGACAAACAAGGTTTTGATAACCCTGTGGAAGTAAGCTCATTTGTATTGCCCGCCGGTTGGCAGGTAAACAGTAATGTGCAATGGAATTTGTACAGCAAATGCATGCCCGAAATTGTACAGGTATCGGTAAATGCAACATCGAACGATGGTGATTATGAGCTTATGTTTTACCCGGTTACACAATTTGACTGGAGTACGGATGCTGTTCAACTGGATGCTATGCGGCGTGGATTTTATCCTGTTGTATGCAACCTTGCGCAACCGCAAGATGCGGCAGGTTACATACAAAACACTCTGGCAAATGATATAAATGCGCAGGTAAAATCTTCAAAAGTAATACCAGAACTGCAACAGCTGATGGATGCAGGTGCTATGCAGCAAACGCAGTTGGCAAGGCAGGGTGGTAACAATGCATACAGCCACCGGGGCAGTGCTGCCGAAGGCGTTTTGCAATTTGCCGATGGTAAAGAGGGACTGGCTTTTTGCACCATTATGCAAACCATTGTAAACATGCCCGGTACACAGGGTGGTATGGCCAGCAATATTCAATGTTATGTAAGTATGCGTATAGTGCTTAAATATAAAAGTGGTAATGAAGCTATGGCCAGAAAAATAATGAGTACTTTTTTTAGCAGTACAAAACTAAACCCCACCTGGTTTAATGCAGTGACCAATTTTTTTATAGCCAGAGGCAAAAATATACAAGATGAAAACTGGAAACGTATACAGGAAATACGTGCTGTGCAAGAGCAGCAGGGTAACAATATCATCCGCAACTGGGAACAAAAAAATGATGCCAGTACTGCCGCACTCTCCAAAAATTCCGATGGCTTTGGTCAATATTTACGGGGTGTGGAAAATTATAAAGATGAAAACGGTAACACAGTAGAACTTACCAGCGGCTATGGAAATGCCTGGAGCAAAAGCGACGGTACCTATTTACTAACCACCAATCCATCTTTTGACCCCAATGTGGAAATGGGTGATACACAAAACTGGAAACGGTTAAACAAATAAATACAACAAATTATTTTATGAGATATACTTACAAAACTTCTATTGTTTTTTTTATTTTATTATTATGCTATGCAATAAATACAGCAGCCCAGCAAAAAGTAAGCAATTACAACCTGAGTAATTTTAAATACCGCACCAATGGTTATCGGGCTTTAGCTTTTACAGGAGATTTTAACAGTGGCGGAGGAAATTCAATAATCAGGGATACTATAAAGCAAAATTATTTGAGTAACGGTTTAAGCGGTCAGGCAAGGTATATGCAAACGGTATCTACCGATAATAAGCAACGCTTTACATCAATTTTTGGATTTATAAATCCTTATGCACAACGCTCGGATAAATACAATACCGCAAAAACATCTTCTAACAGTTCAATGCTTACATTAAACTGGCATGACTTTAACCGGCTGTATAAAAAAAGTTTTTTTATTGAGTACGGCACAGATGCAGGTATTTCCGGAGCCTTGCGAAGTGAAAAAAAGAATGGAACTAAAACTACAAATAATACTTTGGGCTACGGTTTAGAAGGTACGGCAGGTGTGGGAAAGGGCAGGCTGGAACATGTAAGTGATGCACAAACAGCGCTGTTTATTTTACAGGATTTAAAGGAACAAGGCTTAGCAACCAATGTAAGCCCGGAAATGGTAGATAAATTTGGCCATTTTATTACAGGCATCCGTAATGGCCGTGTTTTTGATTTGCGCAGGCGCACCAAATTTCAATTAAAAGAAATTGACCGGTTTTTAAAAGAAAATAAAATTATTACAACAACAGATGCAGATGAAATAAGCATCATCAACGATAATTTATATTTCTCTTTTAATAATGACTTTTCTCCTTTGCCTTACGCAATACATAAAGGTTACGAAGGAGGTGATGCTCCGGGAGGTAACAACAACCCTTTCGAAATTTTGAATTATATACCTATACAGCAAGCTTATTTACAAAATATTTTTAGCGACCTTACTATTTTTCCAGATTATATATCAGAGTTTAATGTGCATACATTACAGCCAACCAATGAACAAACCATGCGGTTAAGCGGACAGAAAATATATGCCCGTGCCAGAGGTGTTTATGCAAACAATTTAAACACTTCTTCAAATCGTGCAATAAAAGCCATAGTTGCACAGGCTGGTTTTGAAAAGCATACCCCAATTGATTTACATTGGCAGCAAAGTTTTTCAGTTAATGTAAACTATTACACTGGCAGAAATAGCAGCAAAGCCGGCTTGCGCTATTTTCAAGATAGGCTTACCGATGGTGTAGCCAATCAATTAATGCCGAAATCCTCCTCCATATACCTGAATGCACAATATGCAAAGCGGTACTATCCTAACGGGCGCAGCAGTATTGAAGGGGTTGCAGCGCTTTACCTTACTAAACAAAATTTTATTGATGGTGCTGGTGGCTCAGGTAAATTTAGTGCAGCAGGGGGAGCTTTAAATGCCAAAGTTTATGCAACCTATTTTTTAAACCACAATACGGTAGTAAGAGGTGAGACAAATATTTACTACGGCACATCAACCTTAAAAAACATTGCATCCACTACCGACAGAAATATACAGGGTGGTGTTAGTGTCAGTATCATTCACACCTTTTTTTAGATAGCCTTTTTATAACAGCAACTTAGGGCGCAAATAATAAGCAGCCTTTATTTAGGTATTATCTCTAACTGCTGCTATAAGCTCCATCAGTAATTTTTATGAAATATTGAAAACTGCCAAACAATTTATTAAACAATAAAAACTACATTAACTATGTTACGTTCCTTAAAAATTAAAGGTGCTCCGCAACTCTTTTCGCTATTGTTTTTATCAGCTGTATGCTTCAGTTTATCATCTTGTAAAAAAGAAAAAACTGCACCTGCTGTATTTACTTATACTGGTAAATGGACGGTTGCTTACAATTTTACCACAGGCTCTATGGCCAAGGGTACTTTTGCTGCAACCTTAAAGGCAGATGGTAAATGGGATTATGTGGAAGGAAGTTTTAGCAAAACAGATGCAGGCACCTGGACCTCATCTGGCAACAGCATCAATTTTGTATTTAACTTTTCCGGGCTGGCAAGCTATACAGGTACTAAAATAACAGACAACAGTTTAAGCGGCACAGCTGTGGGAGATGCAGGCGTTTCAACAGGCACCTGGACGGCAACCCGATGACAATATTTTGCTGCGTTTATCTCATACTAAAAGACTATACAACAAAAGCCATCGTTTAAGATGGCTTTTATTGTATAATAAAATGAATAAATTATTTTTTATCACCACCAAACATGCCGCTCAGTTTGTCTTTCACGCTGTCAAAAACATCTTCTGCTTTATCGGCGGCATTCTTTGCAAACGCCTCGATTTTTTCACCTGTTTCACCGGGTATAACATCACTAATTTTGTCCATAATGCTTTCTTCCTTTTTTTCGGGTGCCGGTGCAGCAGCTGCAGCAACACTTTCTGGCGAAGCCGCAAACATATTATCTACAGCACCACCCAGCATGGGAAATTTTTCTTTTACAAAATCTTTTATGGTTTCAAGGCTTTTGGTGGCTTGGTCGGCACTAATGCCGGCTTCTTTTGTAAGGCGGTTAATTAACTCTTGCATAATTGTAAGTTTTTATGTTGTGCAAATATGATGTGATTAGTTGACGAAAGGTTGTAAGACTGGTAAATTAATGATTAAATAAGGTGAATGCAAGTTTATAAAGAGTTGCATATTCGTTTATAGAAAAAAGCTACGTTATTCAGTAATGGCTTCGTTATTTCTCCTCGCCAATACGCAAAACTTCAGCTTCGCTTATGTGTTCGCCATTTGTTCCCCCTTTAGGGGGCGGAGGGGGTTTTTACTCCGTATCATACCTGTCCACTTTTTCAATACCCGGCAGGTTAACTAATCTATCCACCAACTCGTCCAGCTCATCTTTGTCATGCACAAAAATTTTCATGTTGCCTCTAAAAATACCTTCACTTGCTTCAATGGTCATTGCGGCAATATTAAATTTCATTTCGCCGCTTATAAGGTTTGTAATTTTATGTATCACACCCACATCGTCCAACCCAATAATTTTTAAACCGGTTAAAAAAGAAATTTCTTTGTTTTTTGCCCACTTTGTTTTTACCACCCTGTGGCCGTAGTTAGCCAGCAGCCTTGCTGCATTAGGGCATGTGGTGCGGTGTATTTTTAAACCTTCTCCCTGTGTTACAAAACCAAATACATCATCTCCTGGTATGGGTTTGCAGCAGGCTGCCAGTGTGTATTGTATTTTATCGCTGCTTTCACCAAAAATTATCAGCTCGGCATCTTTTTCTTTTTTAGCAGATTTATTTACGCCGTCATGTGGGTGTTC
>JAGVCC010000229.1 GCA_020059395.1 Chitinophagales bacterium
ATGGCCGCCTTTGCATTGAGCGTATCAAAAATGGTTTCAATTAAAAATAAATCAACACCACCTTCAACCAGTCCTTGTACCTGCTGGTAATATGCAGCCACCACCTGGTCCCAGGTTACGGCACGGTAACCAGGATTATTTACATCAGGCGATAAACTCAATGTTCTGTTTAAAGGACCAATAGCACCAGCCACAAAACGTGGTTTGGATGGGTCTTTTGCTGTGTATTCATCAGCAGCTCTTCTTGCAATTTTGGCACCTTCCACATTTATTTCATGCACAAATTCTTCCAGCTTAAAATCTTCCTGTGCTATTACGGTGCCTGCAAATGTGTTGGTTTCAATAATGTCAGCACCGGCTTCTAAGTATTGTTTGTGAATACCTTCAATTATTCCCGGCTGTGTAAGGTTAAGAATATCGCTGTTGTTTTTTACATCCAGCGGCCAGTTTTTAAAACGTTCGCCACGATAGGTTTCTTCCGTGGGTTTATGTTTTTGTATCATGGTGCCCATGGCACCATCAATTATCAGTATGCGTTTTTCAAGTTCTTGTCTAATGTCCATGCTAAATTGTTTTATTGTTGCATGGCTGAATTGCTGATAATATTGTTGCTGCTGAAGTACGCCGCTGAATAAAGTTAATTTGTACAAGAGTGCGACGCCACTGAAGCTGAACAATGTTATTGCTGTTCGGTACAAAAAAATTGAAACTATAAACGCTGGAAAAACTATGTGAGAGTTTTGTAACGTTTATTAGTTCTGTATTTGGCCGAACAATAAACAAATCCGCCTGCGGCTGCAAAGGTAGGCTACTATTGCATTAACACAAAAAGAAGATGGGATAATTTGCGCTTTTGGTAAATGGCTACTTTTCATCGCCAAGCCATTGTTTAAAGGCACCTGAGCGCTCGGTGCTTACAATAGTTTCATGTTTGGCAGGTGGGTTTAACTTTATCAGCACCCGGCTTTTGGAATAGGTAAACATTTCGGCAATGGATTGTATAGCGATAATGTATTGCCGGTTAATACGGAAAAAAGTGGAGGGTTCAAGCATTGTTTCCAGTGTATCCAGGTTAAAATCAACCGTAAAGCGTCTGTTTTCTTTGGTGGTAAGAAAATTTATTTTGTCTTCTGTATAGAAATATGCAACATCTTCAATATTTACGGTTTTTATATGTTCGCCATATTTTACCACAAAGCGTTTTTTGTATTCCTGCGCTTGCGGCTGTATGAATTTAAGTAATTGTTCAATATTAAAAGGCGCAGCGGTTTTGTACAGTTTTTTATACTTAGCAATAGCATAGGCCAGTTCGTCTTTCTTTATTGGCTTTAGTAAATAATCTATACTGTTTACTTTAAAAGCTTCTATGGCATACTGATCGTAGGCTGTGGTAAAAATTACCGGGCACTGCACTTCCACTTGTTTAAAAATTTCAAAGCTCAGGCCATCGGCCAGCTGAATATCTGATATAATTAAATCGGGTGCTGCATTTTGATTAAGCCATTTAATGGCAGATGTTATACTAACAATATTTTCTGATACAACAGCAGCTGGTTCAATTTCCACTATCATTTTAAGCAGCCGGTTAGCTGCTGGCTCTTCATCTTCTATCAGCAGTATATTCATATCAATTGTTTTTTATTGCAGGTAATATTACAGTAAAATAATCGCTGGTATTTTTTACTTCCACAGCTTGTTTACTCAGCAGTTTGTAACGGTTAATAATGTTTTGAAGACCCATGCCCGTGCCTGGCTGTGGTGTAATTTTTGGATTAATATTATTACGCAGCACCAGGTTGTTGTCTTCTGTAAATAAGTCAATTACAAGAAGGGTTTCTTTAGAAACGGCATTATGTTTAATAGCATTTTCCATTAACAGCTGTAATGTAAGCGGTGGTATTTTCCATTGTTTTTTTTCAGCTTCGCTTATATTAATGTTTAGCAACAGGCTGCTGCCATATCTTTTTTGCTGCAGAAAGTAGTAAGTGTTAAGCAGGCTTAATTCTTCAGTAAGGCTTATTATATCTTTATCTCTGTAGTTAACAATATGCCGGAAGAATTCAGACAGTTGTTCTACATACTGTACTGCTGTTTTAGGATTGTCTTCAATGGCAGAAATAAGCGTATTAAAGCTGTTGAATAAAAAATGTGGGTTTACCTGACTGCCCAAAACCTGAAACTGAAACTGTATTTTTTCCTGCTGCAGCAGCTGTAGTTTTTTTAATTCTTTTTCTCTGTATGTAATATACCAGTATAGTAATGCAGTACCGGTTAAAATACACAGTATAATAAACCAGGGCCGTTTCCATAATGGCGGGTTTACTGTAAATGACCAAACAGCTTCACTGGCATTTATAAAATTGGTTGTAACAGACGACCGCACATGAAACCTGTATTTGCCAGGCCGCAAATTAGGAAAAGGAATGCCGCGGTCTTTTGTGGTAACCCATGATGTGTCCAGTCCGTCCAGCTTATATTGGTAGTACACTTTTTCAGGACTGGTGTAATACAGGCCGGTAAAATTAAAAGTAAAACTGTTTTCATCATAACTGAAAACATTACTGCCTTTAGTTACAGGGTTTAAAAAAAGTAGTATCTCATCTAAAATAGTTACCGGTTTTAAAACTGAATTAGCAGCCGGGCTGTATACCAGCACGCCATTAATTGTGCTTAATAAAATGTTTTTTGAGGTATCGGTTGTGCTGGCCTGTATGCCGGGGTTAATTGCC
>JAGVCC010000012.1 GCA_020059395.1 Chitinophagales bacterium
TTACCTGAACGAAGAACGCTTTGCCATTGCTTTTGCCGGGGGACATTTTCGCACTAAACAATGGGGCCGGGTTAAAATTAAATACCAGCTTAAGCAAAAGCAGGTAAGTGAATATTGTATTAAAAAAGCTTTAAAAATTATTGATGAAGATGATTACCTGCAAATACTGCAAAAGCTTTTTGACCAAAAATTAAAAACACTGAAAGGCGAAAAAAATATTTTTATTAAGAAAAGAAAATTGCAGGATTTTTTAATGCAGAAGGGCTTTGAAACGGATTTGGTAAGAGAACTGCTTGGTAATTTATAGTACCCAACTAAGGAAAGTACCGGTAAACTTCTTTTCTTGTAAGCACTCTAACCAATTCCACAGTATTATTTTCAAAAAAGAAGCCTATTCTGTAATCTCCCACCCTTATTCTGTAAGCAGTTTTAAAGCCTTTTAATTTTTTACAGGAACTTATTTCAGAAAGTGTTTCAGCCTTTTCAATCGTTTTTATTAACCGGGCAATTTGTTTTTGTATTTTTTCTGGCAGTTTCAAACTGTCTTTAACAAATGATTGCCTGATTTCAATATTCATTTTTTGCCCGATAATTTTTTAATAAAGCTTTCTTTTTCGGTAACAGTAAGCAACCTGGTTTTTTTGCCTTTTTCCATTGCTTTATAAATGGCTGCTTCTTCCTCAGCTTCAGAATGAAATCCAATTTGCAGACTGGTAAGAAAAGCTTTTAAAGCTTTTTCCTGTACTTTATTTTTGGGATGCACAATTAATGTCATACCGTAAATTTATTACTTTTTTAGAATTTATCGTATTTAAAGAATCAAAACAAAAGGGATTGCAACAAAACATGACACAATCCCTTTTATAAACTTTTCATGGCTATACTTTTTTACAATCCCAGCTCATCGGCACTTGGGCCATAAGCACCCGGTATAGGAATATTCAGCAACCTTAAAAACACACCCATTTGCGCCCGGTGGTGTATAATTTGCCCAAAGCACATTCTTATTACATCGTATTTAATATCGTTTACAAAAATTTCTTCGCCACTACGTAGCACCCAGCGGTCAGTTAACTGTTCTTCTTTACCGTTATCAAAAGCAATAAGGGCTTGTGATAAGTTTTTTTCAAATAGAGCTACAAGGTCCGGAGTATTGTTTACAGCTTCTGGTTGGTAGGGGTTTTTTGCAAAGTCCAGTTCGTTTGTGGTTAACGTCATACCAAACCATGTAAAAATATCAACCAAATGCTCGGCCAATACTTTAATCGTCATGCTTTTGGGGTGGGGTTTCCAGTCAAATTTGTCTGTAGGAATAACGGAAATCATTTTACGGGTAACATCTGCTTCTTTTTCCAGTTCTTTTTTAAAGGCTGCAATTTGTGACATAATTGTAAGTTTTTAATTTTTATATCACAAAGAAAACGGGGGTTAGTGACAGCAGTATGTCAGCAGGGAAAATATTATTTTACTTTTTTTGCAATGGCTGTAAGCGCATCTTTAATAATGTCTTTTAATTGTTGTGGTTCTATAATGTCGGCATGCTCACCAAAGTGCATGTACCATCTTGCAAAACCATTCAGTGATGCAGAGAGAAAAGTCATCTCTACTTTATCACCCACTTCTTTTTGAGACACAAAGCCATTGTAATATTTCTGGTCGCCAAAATATTTAAGTATGCTTTTATCTACAGACAGCACAACAGTTTGCAATTCTTTTTCTTTAGATACTCTATTTAAAAAACTTTTTAAGGCCGGGTGCTGCTGCTGAAAAAATACATCAGTGGCAGCCATACTGTTTACATTGCTGAACTTAAAATTACGATAGTCTTTACGCAACCTGCAGTATGCCACCATATACCAATTTTCGGCCACATAGTAAATGCCTACAGGCTCCACATGTCGTTTGCTGTGCTGCTGATTATGGTTGGCAAAATAATCCATATGCAGCACTTTTTTTTGTGCAATACACTGCAGCACATTTTGCAAATGAATGGTGTTATTTGTGTTTTTAGGCACATACCTATTTTCTATTACTTCAATATACTGTTCCAAATCTTCCAGGTAATCTTTTTCGCTAAGCCGCAGCACTGCTTTTACTTTAAGCATGGCGCTGCCGTAATTTTTTTGTGTAGATGCATCCGTTAATTTATTAACCAGTTTTTCTGCGGTTAAAAAAGCTGCGGCTTCTTCTTTGGTAAACATTACCGGTGGCAAGCGGTAACCTTCCATAATGCTGTAACCAATACCGGCTTCGCCAATAATGGGCACACCGGCTTCATCCAGTGCTTTAATATCACGGTAAACAGTGCGTAAACTCAGTTTGTATTTATCTGCAATTTCCTGTGCTTTTACAACCCGTTTAGATTGCAGTTGCACTAATATAGCTGTAAGACGGTCAATACGGTTCATTGTTGTTGGTTAGATGCAAACAAAAGTAGAATTTGTTTTAGAGGGGACCCATTATGTATCTTACTTAAAACGCCAATTCAAATCCTTTTTAACGGAGATTTTATAATCCAACGATAAGCCTTCAAGTTGCGCTTTTAGTTGAGCAGTTTTTTCTAATTTATATTTTGGCATAATTATATGGCCGCCGGTGCTTATTCCTAAATAATAATAGCCCTTAGTTTCAACTATTTCTGTTATTTCACTTTTATTCAATTTAGTTTCTCCAGTTTTATCAGTCATTATAATTTGGCTGTTGGTAAACTGCAAATCTGAAGTTGCATTTAACCTGCCAGAATAATTATCTCTTATATATTGTTTGTAGTATTTTTTGTATTGCCATTTTTCATAAAGAGGATATAAAAATATTGTGGCAAGTGAAAAAAGAACAAGTGGTACTTTTAAATACTGATAGTTTGCAATAAAAATAGTTGCAGTTAAAAAGGCAAAAGACAAAGAAAGCAAAATCCAGTTGCGCCTTCTTTTGGCCTTTATTGTACTGTTTGTTGAGCTGTTATAAAGAAAGTATTCTAAATAATCTTCGTTACTTAAGCTGTAACTAAATACCATTTCCATAAGTGCTTATTTATATCAACTTCTTTCGACAACGGCATTAAAACTCCGCACTCTTCGGATATCATGGAAAAAGGTTATACCCCAACACAATGGGTTGTGGAGTTGGCTGAGTTTTTGCCACTTTTTGAGACACTATGTGACAAAAAAAACTATAAATCCTTAGCTGGTATTTTTTTAATTTTTCCTTCTTTATCGGATATTACAAGGTAAGAGTTGGTTGCTTTTGTTTCGGCAATAA
>JAGVCC010000487.1 GCA_020059395.1 Chitinophagales bacterium
AAAAAGCTTACAGATTCTCTTCCGTCAATTATCCGGTGATCGTAACTTAAAGCCAAATACATCATGGGGCGAATAACCACCTGTCCATTAATTGCCACTGGGCGCTGTATGATATTATGCATACCCAGTATTGCAGACTGCGGTATGTTTATAATTGGAGTACTCATCATAGAACCAAAAATACCACCATTGGTTATGGTAAAAGTTCCTCCGGTCATTTCTTCAATAGTTAATTTATTATCTTTCGCTTTACCCGCCAGTTCTATAACCTTGGCTTCAATGCCAGCCATACTTAAACTTTCTGCATTGCGAATAACCGGCACTACCAAACCTTTTGGCGCACTTACAGCAATAGAAATATCACAATAGTCGTGATAAATAATATTCTCTCCATCAATATAGGCATTTACTGCAGGCCATTCCAGTAATGCGTAAGAACATGCTTTGGTAAAAAAGCTCATAAAGCCAAGGTTAACGCCGTGTGCTTCTTTAAACTTGTCTTTATACTTTGCCCGTATTTCCATTATGGCACTCATGTCCACCTCATTAAAAGTGGTAAGCATGGCGGTGCTGTTTTTTGCTTCTACCAAACGGCGGCTGATGGTTTTGCGAAGGTTACTCATTTTCTCAGGCCTGTCTGACCGGCCAAATAATTCAATGCCGGGCTTTTTACCAGGATTGCTTAATGCTTCTAACACATCCTGCTTTAATATTTTACCATTGCTGCCGCTTGGGGTAACATTTTTTACATCTATCTTTTTATCGGCAATAATAGCAGCTGCAACAGGTGTGGCTTTAGTATCGGTTTGCTGTTTTGGGCTTGTTGTTTGTGGTTGCTCAGCAGCTTTTGGTGCAGTTGCTTCTTGTACAGGTGCGGCAGCTCCTTCGGGCTTTGCAGCTTCGGTATCAATACTGCAAACCACATCGCCTATCTTAAGTGTATCGCCTTCCTGCGCTATAATTTTAACGGTACCTGCCTGCTCTGCATTCAGTTCAAAAGTTGCTTTTTCACTTTCAAGCTCCGCAATCACTTCATCCCGGTTAGCCCATTCGCCGTCTTTTTTTAACCATTTAACCAGCGTAACCTCACTTATCGACTCTCCCACTGTTGGTACCTTTATATCAATTGCCATTGTGTTTTTTTTGTGTTTGGCAAATTTCGGGAAAAATGAAGGATATATAAAATTGAATTCTCACTATTTATGGGTTATTTTCCTCTTCCAAAAACCCCCATTCATTCCGCAGGCTGTTTAATTGCTCTCCCTCAAGCTTAATATTGTTGTAATGCCCTGCATTATTTTTTTGCCGGTAGGCTTCATACAACGTAACCGCACAGGCTACCGAAATATTCAGCGACTTTATTATACCCACCTGCGGAATAATAAAATTACCGTCGGCCATGTTGATAATTTCATGGCTAACGCCGCTGTGTTCATTACCAAATACCAACGCAACTGGTTCGGTTAAATTTAGCTGATGCAGCCCCACAGCATCGCTGCTTAAATGTGTGGTATAAATTTTTTTGTATCGCTTCCTTAATGCTGCAAAACATTCATCTGCATTGGTATATTGGTGTACAGTTAACCACTTGGCAGCGCTGCTGCTGCTTTTGGCACCCCACTTACGGTGCGGCGGTATTTTATTGTTTAAAATAAAAATATCCTGCATACCAATAGCATCGCAGGTACGCATTACGGCGCTTATGTTGTGAGGGTCAAATACATTTTCAAGCACCACAGTAATATCTGGCTGGCGTTTGTTTAAAACAGCCGTAAGGCGTTCAAATCGTTCAGGTGTCATGCAAAAAATTAATTTTGCAAAGATGGGTGTTTTATAGAATGAAAAGTGTTGGCACAAGCATACCTTAATAAAACAATTACTAACTTTCAGGTATGAGAACAGCACTTAAAAAAGATGAAAAGCTGCTTATTATAGTAAGACAGCACTGGATAATACTGGCACTTCCCTTTTTGGTTTGGTTGCTTATTGCTGTGCTTATGTTGTGGTGGCTGGGTAATGCAATTGCTTTGTGGGTAATTTTATTAACGGCAATATACCCCGCTGTTGCGTACATAAACTGGAAACATAACCTGTGGGCTGTTACTAATTTCAGGGTGGTGGATGAAACAGGATTTTTTACACGTTACAGTAAAGAAAGTCCGCTGGATAAAATTAATAATGTAGAATATGATCAGGATATTCTGGGCCGCATTTTTGGTTATGGTAATGTAGATATACAAACCGCTGCAGAAATGGGTGAAACAAAATATGAATTGATACACCGCCCCAAATTATTGAAAGATACCATTACCCATGCCCAGGAAGAATACAAAAAAATGCAGATAACCAATCAGGCGGCACAATTAGCGCAGGCAATTTCAAAAACAACTGCTGCCGTTGCACCCACACAACAAATGGTGGCAGATGAACTGCATAAATTGTTTGAGCTGTTGCAAAAAGGTGCTATTACGGAGCAAGAATATACTTTGCAAAAAAGCAGGTTACTGGGAAGTAATAATGGATAATAATAGATAGGTACACTAACCGTAAAAAAGCATTATTCTGTTAAAAACATACATAAAATATCTTTTACTCGGGGCGCTTTTTGTCCTTAATACAACTGAAATTTCAGCAGCGGCTTTGAATGACACACTTACTGAAGCTCAAAAAAAAATAACGGATTTATTTGCTGGTTTTGATGATCTGGCAGAAGACTCCATTACTTTCTCAATGCCATTTACAAGAGCGGGCAATTTGATAATTGTAAGAGCAAAAGCTGATACAACCGAGGGTAATTTTATCTTAGATACAGGATGTCCGGGAATAGTATTAAACGTTACTTACTTCCGGGATTACCCCGTTACATCAAACACCAACGAAGAACAAACCAGTATTACCGGAAGCGCCGGTGCCGCAGCTAAAACAGAAATTAAACAGTTTTCACTGGGTAAACTCACATCACAATCAGTAACAGCAGACTTAAACAATTTAGGCAACCTTGAAAATTTAAAGGGCATAAAAATTTTTGGCCTTGTTGGCATTTCAATTTTTAGAAAATGTGAATTGATTATTGACTACGAAAATAACCTGCTGTATATTCACCGTTTTGGTAAAAAGGCAACCGATTTTTATCAGGATCCATCTCTTAAAAATACCATTACATACAATACAGTGCCTTTTGAAATTAAACTTGATAAAATAGTTATAGTATCCTTTATCGGCGACAAAAAAATACGTTTTATGATTGACTCAGGCGCCGAAACCAACCTGATAGACAGCCGCCTGCCCGATAAAGTTTTTGATAATCTGGAGATTTTAAAACGGGTACAATTAAACGGTGTTGGCGCAAAAAAGGTGGAGGCTGTTTACGGGAACCTCACAAATTTAACAGTGGCAGGGCAACCAGCCGGGGTAATGCCCTTTGTGGTAACAAATTTAGAAAAAACATGCTTGGGAGATAACAGTTGCATTGATGGTATACTGGGGTTTGATTTTCTTGGACTGCATAAAATTGGGTTTAACTTTGTAACAAATAAAATGTATATTTTTAAATGAACAGCATAAGAAAAATATTGTCCAAATGCTTTTTTTTGTGTGTTTTAGTAACCAATACATTGCTGTTTTCTTATGCGCAGGCTCCGGTAAAATTGTACAGAATTAAAGATGGCAGCATGCATATTACGCTTAGCAAAAAAATTACACCTGCTTCGCTGGACAGCTTTATCAGTAAATACAGCCTAGCAGACCTTGACTTAATAAAATTTATTAAAACAGGAAATACTGACTCGTTAAATAAATTAGGGTGGCTTGTGTCTGAAATTGAACATGATGTAGTGTCAATTTCCAAACCGCTGGCTGGCAGTGATAATTTAAGTAACCCTGCCAATAAAATTATACTTACGCAAAAAGAAATGCTGGCTGCAAGGTTTGCGCCGATTGGCAACGGCATTACTTTTGGGTTTAACCGCTTTAAAAACACTACCTCTTTTATTGAGCAAGATGCATATGTAACTGTTTTTTTATCGGGCTATTTAAATGCAAAAGAAATTTTACTTGCTGGCAGCTTTACTAACTGGCAGCAAAATGCAATAGCCATGAAAAAAACTGACAGTGGCTGGTTAGCAACTATACCGCTTACTGCAGGAAAATACTGGTATAAATTTATTGTGGATGGCAATTGGATAACTGACAAGGCAAATTTAAATACAGAGAATGACGGAGAGGGCAACGATAATTCTGTTTTTTACAAAACCAATCATGTATTTAAATTAAGAGACTTAAACAAAGCAAAAAAAATTATTGTTGCAGGCAGCTTTAATAACTGGAATGAGAAAGCATTGAAAATGCAGTGGAAAGACAGTGCATGGCAATTGCCCGTTTATATAGCTGAAGGCACATACACATATCGCTTTATAGCAGATGGCAAATGGCTTACCGACCCTGACAATACTGAAAAATTACCAAATGAGTTTAATGAATATAACAGTGTGCTAAGGATTGGATTGCCATATGTTTTTAAACTGGATGGCTATACCAATGCCAAAAAAATTGTGTTAATGGGCTCGTTTAATAGCTGGAAAGACAATGAACTTTTTATGGCAAAAACTGCAACCGGCTGGCAGTTGCCCTATACGCTTGGGCCGGGTAATTATCAATACCGTTTAAAAATTGACGACCAGCTTACTGCAGACAGTATAACCGGAGAAAACCTGTCGCTTGTTATTAATGCTAATTACAGATTTACATTAAAAGGTTATGCCAATGCCAAGGCAGTTTATGCGGCAGGCACTTTTAACAACTGGAACCCTGCAATATTTAAAATGAAACGGGAAGGGGATGAATGGGTATATGATGTACACCTTAGCAACGGCAAACACCTTTACAAATTTATTGTAGATGGAAACTGGATACTGGACCCGGCAAATAAACTTTGGGAAAACAACGAACACAACACCGGCAATTCTATAATATGGATAACCGGCGTAAAAAATTAAATCCCGATTTTAGCCATTACATCACCTTTAAGCGATTTGCTTATAGGAATCACTTTACCTTCAATAACAAGTGAATTGTCTTGTATGTCTTTAATTTTTTTAAGGTTTACAATATAACAGCGGTGTACCTTAATAAAATTATTTGCGTTTACTTTTTCTTCGGCAGCTTTTAACGTACTGTGTGTTACATAAGCTTTGGTAGTCGTAAAATATTTTACATAATCACCCATACTTTCAATGTATAAAATATCATCGTAGGTTAAGCGTATAAATTTGCCATCGGCTTTTATATAAATATCTTCTGTTTTTGTAATAGTGGTTGGTACTTGTTTGGCCTCTTTATGAAGTGTAGCAGCTATTTTGCTGCAAGCCTCCTGAAAACGGTTAAATGTAATTGGCTTTTTTAAATAATCAGTTACGTTATACTGAAAGGCACTGTAGGCATAATCTGTTTTAGAAGTGGTAAGTACCACTTTTGGCATATAGGGCAATTGATCCAGCAATTGAAATCCGCTAATGCCTGGCATTTCCACATCTAAAAAAAGTACTTCAATCACTTTTTTCTTTAACAGATCCAGAGCAGACTCTGCATTTTCAAAAACACCGGCCACCTCAAAATTGTCAAGCCTTTCGCAGTAGTGCTGCAAAAAGTTGCCTGCCATAGGCTCATCATCTACAATTACACAGTTATACTTCATTGTTAAGTTTTTCGAAAATTTCTTGTATTAAAGGCAAATTATTATCAAAGTCATTTTTAAAAGTTTCGTACTCAGACTGCAGTATTTTTAAGGTACCTGACGTTTTACATTGGTCTTCCAGTTGTGCTGCCTGCCTGCTTAAAGAGGTGAGCCCAACAAACGTAAAAACAGGTTTAAGTTTATGCACTTTAGCCCTGAACTCCTCCACCAAGTCTTGCTGAAAACTTGCCGCTATACCCTGCATTTGCACAGGCGCATTTTTAATAAACTGCCCAAATACAACTCCTGCATGCTCGTAGTCACCTTCGTACATTTCCATCAGCGCTTCGCAGTCTAACCGTTCATTAAATAAAACCTGTTCAATACTCATTTCGCATAATGCTTAATGTTATTGAAACGAAATAGCATACAGTTTATTATAACATCTGATGGATATTTTTTTTAGCATTAGCCAATATTTTCTATTATAAACCGTTATTTCTTAATAGTAAACTTTACCCCACATGAAACTAAGTACCCTTTTTAAGCCTGGTAAATATGCCAGCGATCAAACTGCTGCATCAGGCAATGACTGTTCTTATCTGGAAGAATTTTTTCAATCTAATGCGGATGCCTGTGTTATTTATGAGAGAGAAAGCGGCATAATAAGCAACTGCAACAGAAGGGTAAATCAAATGTTTGAATTGCCTGAAAACACTTGTTTTAAAGGCCTTTATATGTCGCAGGTTATGCTGCGCCATCTAAATGACGGCAGCGTGAATACAGAATTGCTTATGAATAATATACCAGACGGATGGTTTGGCGAAGCAAGTTTTGTAACGCATACAAAATATCCTTTTTGTGCACATATAAAATGCCTGCCTTTTAAAAAGGGAGATTTACATTACCAAATTGTAAGCATAAGAGATATTACCGAAATTAAGCAGGCCGAAATGCGCCTGCGTACTTCAAAAACAGCCGTGGAAGAAGCCTCTTTAGCAAAGGCAAGATTTTTAAGCAGTATAAGTCACGAATTACGCACACCGCTTAATGGCATTATCGGTACTGCCAACCTTATACTATCGGATAAAACACTGCAGGAAGGAATAAAAAAACACATTAATGTGCTGCGTTACTCCAGTGAGCATATGCTGGGCATTATTAACGATATACTTGACTTTAGTAAAATTGATGCCGGTAAACTGGAACTGAACAGTTACGAGTTTAATTTAAAAGATGCGGTGGATAATATTGCGGGCTCTTTCCTTAGCCAGTACAATGCTAAAAAGATTGAGTTAATTACCAAATACCACCCGCTGCTGCAACGGGCAAATATTAAGTCTGACAAAATAAAGCTGAGCCAGGTTATTACCAACCTGCTGTCTAACGCATTAAAATTTACCCATACCGGCAGTGTTACTTTAAAAGTAAATATTGAGAAATTCAGTACAGAAGAAATTGTAGTACAATTTGAAGTGGAAGATACAGGCATAGGCATACCTGAAGATAAAGTGAAAGATATTTTCAGGGCTTTTACACAGGTGCATAATGCTGCAGATTTAAAACGCACTTATGGTGGCACCGGTCTTGGCCTCACAATTAGTGATATGCTGGTGCAGATATTTGGAGGCAAAATGCAGGTAGAAAGTAACCCCGGCAAAGGCACACGCTTTTATTTTTCAATTACATTTCCGCTGGCAGCAACTTATAACGAAGTGCCGGGTGAGTTTTTACCGGCAGAGCAACCAAAAGATATTAAAGGTGTAAGAATATTAGTGGTGGAAGACAATGAAATTAATGCTTCAATACTATCTGGCTTTTTAAATAAATGGAAAGTACGCATGATGGAAGCCAGCCATGGTATTCAGGCATTGGAATTACTAAAATACCATAAGTTTGATTTAATTCTGCTTGACCTTGAGATGCCTGAAATGGACGGGTATACCACTATTAAAAAAATAAAAGAGCAAGGTATTGAAACACCTGTAATGGCATTTACCGCCACCCTACTTGATAATATGGAAGAAAGCCTGAAAGAAGCAGGTTTTACTGATTATATTCTAAAACCCTTCAGGCCTGCCGAACTTAAAAAGAAAATTGAAACACATGCACCGCACAGGGTATTTGACTATGCATAAGTAGTAAAAAAGCATTTTAAAAAGTAA
>JAGVCC010000320.1 GCA_020059395.1 Chitinophagales bacterium
CAACTGAGCTAATTCCCCTTTTGCCTTGAACTTTTAAACCGCTCACATCTTTCCCGAAAGCATTCGGGACATGCAAGCACTCTACCAACTGAGCTAATTACTTAACAAGATTGCAAATATATACCTGTATCAAATTGTATCCAAAAGAAAAGCCCGGTATTGCAACCGGGCTTATTATTCTTCGTTTCAAAAAAAATTAATCTCCCCAAATTTCATCTTTACCATCCAGCCAAAGTTTAACCAGATCTGTTGTAATAGATTTTGGTCTTTCCAACGGAAAGCCCAGCGCTCTGTCCCAGCAAAGGCTTGCCAAAACGCCTAACGACCTTGATACTGCAAATAACACCGTATAAAATTCATACTCCACCATTCCATAGTGCACTAATAATGCACCGCTGTGTGCATCTACATTCGGCCATGGGTTTTTTATTTTGCCCATTGTTTGCAAAATTGGCGGCACAGTTTCATATACATTCCAAACTGTTTGCACCAGCTTATCATCGGGCATATGCTTTTTGCCAAATTCCATTTGTGCAGTAAAGCGTGGGTCTGTTTTTCTTAATACCGCATGGCCATAGCCAGGCACTACTTTGCCCTCGCTCAATGTTTTCTTAACGTACTCTGCAATTTGTTCTTTTGTTGGCTCTTCAGTATCCAGCTGTTCCTGCATTTCAAAAATCCACTTAATTACTTCCTGATTAGCCAAACCATGTAACGGGCCAGCCAAACCATTCATGCCGGCAGCATAACTTAAGTACGGATCGCTTAATGCAGAGCCTACTAAATGTGTAGTATGTGCAGATACATTACCCCCTTCGTGGTCGGCATGTATCGTCATATACAGGCGCATTAATTCTTTAAAGCTCTCGTCATCATAACCCAGCATGTGGGCAAAATTGCCAGCCCAGTCTAATAATCCATTAGGTTGAATATGTTCACCAAATTTATACTTACGCCTGTAAATGTAGGCGGCTATTCGTGGCAGGCGTGCAATCAAATCCATTGAATCATCAAAAACAGCATCCCAGTAATCTTTTTTACTCATGCCCTCAGCATACTTTTTTGAAAAGCTGCTTTCTGTTTGCAATGCCATTACGCCTACAACAAACTGTGTCATAGGATGAGTATTAATTGGCAGTGCTTCTATGGTGTGAAAAACATGATTAGGAACATGGCTGCGGCGCTGCCACACGTTGGTTATATGTTGTACGTCTTCTTCTCCTGGTAAATTACCCACCAGCATCAGGTAAAACAAACCTTCGGGCAATGGTTCCGAACCTTTAGGGGCTTTAGGCAGTTTTACCTGCAACTCCGGAATGGTATAACCTCTAAACCGGATGCCTTCCTGGGCATCCAGCAGTGATGTTTCTGTAACTAATCCAGTGATACCTCTCATACCCTGATACACCTGGCTTAAGGTTACTTCACCAATTTTTTTGGTGCCGTGCTCTTTAAGCAATTCCTTAATCTCAGCAGCAACAACGTCTGCCTTCGCCTTAAAAGTGTCTTTAATTATTCCCATACCAGGTATTTGAAATGTTTAATGATTGCCGTTGCAGGAGAAAGAAGTGCCTGCATTGATTAATTTGCTAAAATTACGATGCCACACCCTGTTAAACAAAACTTTTAAAAGAAAGTTTGCAAATTAAGCAATGGGGTTTTCCGCTTTTATTTGGGGGCCTTCTTATATAAATAGAAAGCAAGCAAACCAAAAATAATGTTAGGTGTCCACGCTGCTAAAACAGGTGTAAAATTGCCCTGCGTGGCAAATACTATTGCAAAGCGGCTAAATAAAATATACATCACACTAATAACAACACCCATTGCCAAATGCAAGCCGCTGCCGCCCCTTACTTTACGTGATGCTATTACTGCACCAATAATAGTTAAAATTAAAACGGAAGCAGGTATTGCATCTCTTGTATGCCGTTCTACAACAAGGGCATTTAAATTTTCTGCTCCCCGCAATTGTTCCTGCTTTATAAACCTGTTTAATGAAGGAGTGGACATTTGGTCTTTCAGATATTCATCTTTCCTTAAATCAACCGGCTTAAAATTATAAGCCATGTGCATAACGGGGCTTCGTTTTACATTTTCAGATATGCCAAGTAAGTATCTCTCAGTAACATTATCCAGCTTCCATTTTTTTACAGCGGTATCCCAGTTAAAGTTATCGGCACGAAGATTATACACTAATTTATTGTTGGCGAAACGCTGTATGAAAAAACCGTTACCAATTTTAGAAACCGTGTCGTACCCTCTTATACCAACATAAGTGTTGGAGTCGTTTCTGAAGTATAAATGAGATTTATAACTGCGTAAGTTATTGTCGTTACCCATTTGCACATGGATATACTTAGCATCAAAATCGCCCCATTTTTTATTGGCCACCGGCACCACATACCTGTTAGCCCACCATAATAAAGAAGCTAGTATTAAACCTCCGGCAATAAAAGGCATTAAAAACCTGCGGAAGCTTACGCCACTGCTAAGTATAGCCACCACTTCGCTGCGCCCAGCCATTTTTGAGGTAAAAAATATAACCGCAATAAAAACAAACAGCGGAAAAAGCATGGCATCTATACGAGGAATAAAACC
>JAGVCC010000497.1 GCA_020059395.1 Chitinophagales bacterium
CGGTATCATACGGCAGCTTCAGAAAAGCAGGCAAGTAAATCTGTTTGGTTGTGTGTAATAATGTATGTTCCAGTTTCTTTACTGTTTGTTGTCATCGGCACATCGCTGTATTCGTTTTATCAAACCCAGCCAGATTTAATTGACCCGGTTAAAATAAAACTGGCAACAGAAAAATTAGGCGCATTAGCATCGCCGCAACAAATACAAAGTTTGGCTGCTTCGTTTCAGCCTGCAGACTATGCTGATAAAGTATTGCCGCATTTTATGGTAACAAAAGTACCTACGGGTTTGCTGGGCTTGCTGGTCGCTGCCATTCTTTCTGCTGCTATGAGTACTATCAGCAGCAATATGAATGCTAGTGCCACCGTGTTTACCATGGACATTTATAAAAAGTATTTCGGTAAGAACATAAGTGATAAACAACAATTAAGAACCCTGCATATTGCAACGGTTGTGTTTGGCTTGATTGGTTTAAGTGCAGGACTAGCTATGATTGGCGCTAAAAGTTTATTAGATACCTGGTGGAAACTCTCCGGCATTTTCGCCGGTGGTATGCTCGGTTTATTTTTACTGGGACTGATAAGCCGACAGGCAAAAAATGCAGCTGCCATTACCGCCACCATTATTGGTGTGTTGGTTATTTTATGGATGACGTTCAGTGACAGCATCAGCAGCGAATACAGTTTTGTAAAAAGCAGCCTGCACAGTAATATGATAATTGTAGTGGGAACGTTGACGATTTTTTTGGTTGGGATTGTAGTTGCAAAAGTGAAGGGAGTTAAAAATACGGCAGACTCCAACCCCCCCTCTTTTGGAACATCCCGATGATTTCGGGAAGGGGATGGGGGTATAGTAAAATCATACCGCATGATAGTGGTATTTTCCATCTTTCAGCCGGACTTAAAAAATTAAATTTATGCTTTCTAAAAAGTTTGAAATATGAGTGTAAATAAATTTGTTCCGGTAATGATAACCCCATTCAATTTAAAAGCAAAAGTTGATTTAGATGCTGTAAGCACATTGATAGATTTTTATTTGGCCGCCGGAGTAAAAGGATTTTTTGCTAACTGCCTCAGCAGCGAAATGTACAGCATTACCGAAGATGAGCGGCTGGAACTTACGCAGCATGTGGTGAAATATGTAAATGGCAGGGTTCCTGTGGTTGCCACATCCTCATTTGGATTAACCATTGACGACAAAGCAGAGTTTACCAAAAAGATTTACGACACTGGAATTGATGCCGGCATATTAATCACTGGTCATTATGCAAATATCGAAGATAGTGATGATGTGCTGCTAAAAAATTTTGAACGCATGTTCAAACTCACCGGCAATATTCCATTGGGAATGTACGAATGCCCGGCACCTTATAAAAGAATTATTAGTGCTGATGTTTTTAAAACTTTATTGTCGGCAAACAGGCTGGTGTATCATAAAGACACTTCCATTAGTTTAGAAAGTGTAAAAGCTAAACTGGATATTTTAAAAGAAACAAACAACAGTTTAGAATTTTACGATGCACATTCACCCAACGCCATGTATAGTTTGCAGATGGGTGCAAAGGGTATGAGCAGCATCAGCGGTAATTTTTATCCCGAAATTTTGGTGTGGATGGTAAACAATGCCACCAATCCCGATAAACAGGAAGATGTAAAATGGTTGCAGGGTGAAATCAGCCGTGTTGACCCGCTGATACATATTGCATACCCCATGAGTGCAAAATATTTTTTGCGTAAACGGGGTTTGCCGGTTCGTACCATCAGCCGTGCCACTGCATTGGAACTAACACCCGAACAAAAGAAAACATTAGATGATATACATGACAGCTTTAAAATATGGTGCGAACGATTGGAAATAAAACCGGTGGATGCGGAGCAATTGATGTTGCCGAAATATCCGTTGGATGCAGCGATTTAGTTTGCTCACAGATTACAGGGATTTGCACAGATGTATTTTATCTGTGCAAATCTGTGTCATCTGTGAGAAAAAAAAATCTGTGTAAATCAGAGCAATCTATGAGAAAATTTTGTGAGAAAAAAAATACATCTGTGTAAATCAGAGCAATCTGTGAGAAATAATTTGCTATATGGAATTAAACGATATTACATACAAAATAAGAGGTGCAATTTTTACAGTGCATAATACACTTGGCCCCGGGCTACTTGAAAGTGTTTACGAAGCAGCGTTAATTTATGAACTAAACTTGTTAGGCCTGCAAGTAAAGAGTCAAGTTGGTATTCCTGTAAACTACAACGGCATTTTTTTAGAATTAGGTTTTAGAGCAAATATAATTGTTGAGAATACAATAATAATAGAAATTAAATCCATTGAAATATTGCATGATGTTCATAAAAAACAATTGTTAACATATTTAAAACTTGCAAATAAAAAACTCGGAATTTTGGTAAATTTTAATGTTGCCAGTTTAGTAGATAAAGAAAGTTTGATAAGAATTATTAATTAACATCTGTGTAAATCTGAAAAATCTGTGAGCCATCTTAAAATTTTCTTCCCCGGCAAATTAGTTTTTGGTAACGGCACTTTGCCACAACTGGCAGATGGTGTAATCGAATTAAAACCATCCAGAGTTTTTATTGCAACGATTGAACCATTAAAAAATTCACTTGCAAAATTTATTTCAAAACTCACAGACAATAAAATCGAAATCCTTACCGATACATCAATTGTTGCAGAACCATCTTTTGCAGATTTTGAAAAGTTGATGCAAACGGTAACACCATTCAATCCTGATGTGGTGATTGGTATTGGCGGCGGCAGTGTATTAGATATTGCAAAATTGGTAGCCGCACAATTAGAGAATGAGCAGCAGTTGAAAGATTATGTAGGCATCGGATTATTGAAAGGCAGAAAGAAGAAATTGATTTGTGTGCCAGCCACTTCAGGAACAGGAAGTGAAGTTTCACCCAATGCTATTTTAGTAGATGATGAAAATCAGAAGAAAGGAATTATCAGTCCGTATTTAGTGCCAGATATAGTTTACATTGACCCATTGCTGACAGTAAGTGTACCTGCTTCTATTACTGCCGCTACTGGATTAGATGCACTTACACATTGTTTAGAAGCATACACCAATAAATTTTCGCAGCCATTCATTGATATGTATGCATACGAAGGTATGCGCCTGATTGCAGCACATATTGAAACAGCCGTAAAAGACGGCAGCAATATTGAAGCAAGGGAAAAAGTGGCGATGGGAAGTTTGCTCGGTGGCTTTTGTTTAGGCCCTGTAAATACAGCCGGAGTGCATGCTCTCAGTTATCCGCTGGGTAGTATGTTTCATTTGGCACATGGTTTAAGCAATGCATTGTTGTTGCCGTATGTAATGGAATATAATATTCCTGCGGCTACAAAGAAGTATGCAGAAGTTGCCATAGCCTTAGGATGTGACAGAAAAGAAACCGATGAAGCAACAGCGTATGCAGGCGTTGAAAAAATAAGAGAGTTAATTAAAGCCTGCGGTATACCGGCAACATTAAAAGAAGTCAACGTTCCTGAATCGGCCATCCCACAAATGGCGGTAGATGCAATGAAGATACAGCGGTTATTAAAAAATAACCCAAGAGAAATTACTGAACAGGATGCTATTGAAATTTATAAAGCTGCTTACTAATGAGTGTACAAAAAAAATATACAGGAGTAATTGTTCCGGCTGTAACGCCGCTTACTGAAAAGTTTGTGATTGATGATGCAGCAGTGACAAAACTGTTTGCTTTGTTATATAAGCATAATATTGCTCCGTTTATTTTGGGAACAACTGGTGAAGCTGCTTCTTTACCATTACAAATAAAAAAACAGTATGTGCTGGCTGCTGAAAAAAATAAAAAACCGGGCACTTTATTGTATGCTGGCATCAGTAGCAATGTGTTGATAGAAAGTATTGAGTTTGCCGCATTTTGCAAAGAACATGCGGTAGATGTGGTGGTGGCAACGCTACCTTCTTACTATGCATTGACTGAAAAACAAATGCTGAATTATTTCACCACATTGGCAGATGCTATTTCACTGCCGTTATTTATCTATAATATTCCGGCTACTACACACATGAGTATTCCGCTGACGGTGATTGATGAACTGAGTCAGCATAAAAATATTGTAGGACTAAAAGATAGTGAACGCAGCGAAGAAAGAATGTTAGAATTATTAAAACTTTGGAAAGACAGAACTGACTTTCATTACATACTCGGCTGGGCAGCAAAGAGTGCCGATGCGTTATTAAATGGAGCTGATGGATTAGTGCCCAGCACAGGAAACCTTTATCCGGAGATTTATGAAAATATGCTCACAGCATATAATGCAGCGGATAAAGAAAAAATGTACGCTATGCAAAAGCTCAGTGATGACTACGGAGCTTTATACCAGGCTAATCGTACATTGGGAGAAAGTTTGCATGCATTAAAATTAATGATGAAGGAGAAGGGGATTTGTGAGGAGTATGTAATGCCGCCATTAACATAACCGCAAAGGTCACAAAGGTTTTCGCAAAGGTCGCTAAGTCTTTGTGACCTTTGTGCTTTTCTTAGCGTTCTTTGTGGTTCAAAAAATGATGAATAGAATTGTTGCAGTACAAGAGTGCGACGCAACGATGTTGAACAGAATTACAAAAGCTGGTAACAAAAAAATATGGAACAAAATATAAATAATTCCCCTTTAGGGGTTAGGGGCATAATAGCAATTACCATGGGCGACCCGGCGAGTATTGGGCCGGAGATTGCCGTGAAAGCATTATTAAAAAAGGAAATTCATGCTGCATGTAAGCCACTGCTGGTGGGTGATGCAAAAGTGTTTGAACAAATTATTGCAAAGCTGCAACTGCCTGCCAAAGTAAATGCAGTAAGCAAAGTGAGTAATGCAAAATTTGAATTGGGTACGATTGATGTATTGGATTTAAACATCACCGATGTAAGTAAATTAGAATTTGGAAAAATAAATGCCATGTGTGGTGAAGCAAGTTTTCAGGCGGTGAAGAAAGCAATTGAACTGGCCATTGCCAAAGAAGTGGATGCAACGGTGACGGGGCCAATTAATAAAAAATCAATCAACGAAGCTGGTCATCATTTTGCCGGTCATACAGAAATATATGCTCACTACACCAGTACAAAAAAATACGCCATGCTGCTGGTGGAAGATAATATCAATGTGATTCATGTAAGCACCCATGTATCGCTACGGCAGGCTTGCGATTTAGTGAAGAAGGAACGCATTGTGCAGGTGATAGAATTGATTGTGGACGGATTGAAACGCTTGGGTAAAACAAATTTAAAAATAGGTGTGGCAGGATTGAATCCTCATGCAGGCGACAGTGGTTTATTTGGTACAGAAGATGATTTGGAAATTTTGCCAGCTGTGGAAGAAGCCAGACAATTAGGATATGATGTGGAAGGGCCGGTGCCACCGGATACAATGTTTGCCAAAGCAGCACAAGGTGCTTATGGCGGTGTGGTGGCTATGTATCACGACCAGGGGCATATTCCTTTTAAGTTGGCCGGTTTTAAATGGAATGCGGAAAAACAAATGATGGACAGTGTGAAGGGAGTGAATATTACATTGGGGTTGCCCATTATAAGAACATCGGTTGACCATGGTACGGCATTTGAAATTGCAGGCAAAGGAATTGCAAGTGCAGATGCCATGGTGCTGGCGATTGAAAGTGCGGTGCAGCTAAGTAAA
>JAGVCC010000486.1 GCA_020059395.1 Chitinophagales bacterium
GGTGCCGGTGCAGTTTTACTGGAGCCCAACAATGAAGGGCTGGGTGTTTTAGACAGCATTTTAAAATCGGATGGCAGTGGTAAAAACTATCTGCACATGAAGGCAGGTGGCTCCTTAAAACCTTCTACCACAGAAACTGTTTTAGCAAAAGAGCATTACATATATCAGGAGGGACAGGCCGTTTTTAAATTTGCCGTAAAAGGTATGGCAGATGTTAGTTATGAACTAATACAGCGCAATGGTTTAACCGGCGATGATATTGCATGGCTGGTACCACACCAGGCCAACCTGCGTATTATTGATGCTACTGCCAACCGTATGGGCCTGCCTAAAGAAAAAGTAATGATTAACATACAGAAGTATGGCAACACTACTGCCGCCACCATACCATTATGTTTGTGGGACTGGCAGGACAAATTAAAAAAAGGCGATAACATTGTACTGGCAGCTTTTGGTGGTGGCTTTACATGGGGTGCTACGCTTTTAAAATGGGCATACAACGGATAGGCAATTTTAAATTATGCTGGAGAGAGAAGCAAACGTTTTGTTGCCGCAAACAGAGATGGGGTATGCTTTTATTAATAAGCGTTTAAAAATAATTTACAAACTTTAATTGCTCAATAATTATGTACACTTACAAAATACATTTGCATAAAGAAACCGAAGGTGGTTTTACTGTTTCTGTTCCTGCATTACCTGGCTGTATTACTTATGGCGAAGATGTTGATGAAGCTATAGCAATGGCAAAAGAAGCTATTGAATTATATATTGAAGAGCTGCAGGAAAGAGGCGAAGCCGTTCCTGATGACAGCAATACTTTGGAATACTCTTTAAACCTGGAAACAGTATGAACCTGAATCCTAAACATCTGATAAAAGTTTTAGAACAAAATGGTTTTATTTTTAAACGTTCCAAAGGCTCTCACCAATTGTATTACAACCCTGTTACCAATAAAACGGTTATTGTACCTGTACACGGCGGTAAGGATATGAAAAAAGGCACTTTTCTTGCAGTTCTTAAACAGGCTGGCATTGATAAAAATATTTTAGATTAAAGTACCTTATACACCTGTGGAAACGAAGCTATGAACCCATTAGTAAAGTGTACTCCACTGATAAGTATTCAGCTTTAGCTGCTCACTTGTGTCTTTTTTTTCAGCAATATTGAATTGAAAATTAGAATTACAAATACGCAATTTTTAATTGACTGTTTTGTAACGTACAGGTTAGTGTTTACTGCGGTTAAAAACCGCTAAGACTTAGTGACACAAGTGAACTGCCTGCAGCAGAAGATTATTATTACTCCTCTGTTAAATTTTATACTACGGGTGTAGATGATTTTGGTATGCTTAAGCATGGTGATGTGTAAAGGTATTGGTTGGGTGCTTTTATATAACTTGGCGTAAATTATGTATTTACTTTTTTCCAATTGCTATGGAGCAAAAAAGGGCAAAAGGATATAAACAAAAACACTAAAAAAATGTACCGATTGAAGAACTTTGGGAAGTATATCTTAACCCTAAAAACTAATCACTCTTCTTTCCAAAAATCTGACTTAGGATTTAATTGCTTTGATATTTTTTTTTCTATATCATAGTCAACTTTGAACACATCTTCTGTAAAATAATATCCTTTTCCTTTATAAACAGATAGAACTGTTTCAAAAAGGGATTCTAAAGAATCATAAATAGGCATAGGCGTTTCTGTCATTAATATAGAGGTGGAATAAAGAAATAGCTGGCCATAAGATTTACTTTTTACATCAAAATTCATAAGAATATAGTCACCACCACCACTAGTAAACATCGGTAAAAAAGTCTTCTTAAATTTCTTTTCAACTCTAACCTCTAAAGCATACATACTTATAGCGAATTCTAATGAGAACATTATTCCGTTGGCAAACAATTCAAGCTGTTCTATATTAGTTCCTTGATATAAACCATTAACCCCGTTCTTCCACATATATAGTTCAACAACATCTTTACGATTAGGGAACTTAATATTATCTAAATACTCTGTTATTTCCTCTTCGTTTTTACCATCATTAAATTTATTGATTATTGGATAGTTAAATTCTTTAAGAACTAACTCTAATTCCGTCAGGAACTTGAACAATTTACTTTTCATGTTTTTTCCGCCGTGGGTGTTCGTTCATTAATCCTCTAATTTAACACATTTGTCTATTCCGAACACCCCCGATTTGTCTCCAAAAAGCGGGCAGCACAACCTTCTATTTGCTGCTTGCAGACAGGCAATGCCGACAGGCGCTAAGATGACAACTAATAAACGCTGGCAAAGAGGTTTTTGCGTTATAAACACACTAATTTTTAATTTACTAATTTTATACCTGTATTAATACCCTTAACTGTATTAAGGTTATATTTTAAACTGATACTATGAAAAAAATATTTTCAGGCATATTGCTCCTCAGCATTTTTACTTTAAACGCCAATGCCCAGTTTACCAAACTGGTTATCCGGTTTAAAGATAAAGGCTCCAGCCCTTACAGCATCAGCAACCCTTCGCAATATTTATCTGCCAGGGCTATTGACAGAAGAACACGTTATAACATTCCCATTGACTCTGCAGATTTACCCATTACACCAAGATATATTGACAGCATTCGCCTTGCAGGTGCTGTAACAATACTTAACACTTCTAAATGGCTAAACCAGGTGGCCATACAAACAAGTGATGTGGCTGCCATAAATAAAATAAGCACATTCTCTTTTGTATTAAGCGCTGCTCCGCTTGCACCTTTAACACAAACACAGGCACCGGTAAATAAAAAATTAGAAGTTGCAACAAACCAAATAAGCAGCAGCACCAATACACAAAATAATATTGTAGCAGACCATTACAGTTATGGCCAAAGTTTTGGGCAGGTGCATATACACAATGGTGAGTTTTTGCATAACCGTGGTTTTAGAGGGCAGGGTATGCAAATGGCGGTAATGGATGCAGGCTTTACAAACTATTTAACCATACCCACTTTTGACAGTATAAGAAACAACGGGCAAATTTTAGGCACCTGGGATTTTGTAGCCAACCATGCCAGTGTAAATGAAGACCATCCGCATGGCACCAATTGCCTTAGCACTATTGCCGCCAATATGCCCGGCACATTTGTGGGCACTGCACCCAAAGCAGCTTTTTATTTATACAGAACAGAAGATGCCGCAACAGAATACCCGATTGAAGAACAAAACTGGGCAGCAGCAGCAGAAAGAGCCGACAGTATTGGTGTGGATATTTGTTCCGTATCCTTAGGGTATTATGTTTTTGATAATGCACAGTTTAATTACACCTATGCCAACATGAATGGCAATACCACCACCATTGCCCGTGCGGCAGACATGGCTGCAAAAAAAGGTATGCTGATTGTAGTGGCCAATGGCAATGAAGGCAGTGGCAGCTGGAAATTTTTAATTTCACCGGCTGATGCAGACAGTGTGCTGGCCGTGGGTGCTGTAAATACTTCAGGCAATGTTGCCGGCTTTAGCAGCTATGGCCCCAGCAGTGATGGACAAATAAAACCCAATGTAGCTGCTGTTGGATGGAATGCAGTTGTGGCAAGTGTTGCAACAGGACAACCTGTTTTTAGCAGCGGCACTTCGTTTGCCTGCCCTAATATGGCAGGGCTTGCAACCTGCTTATGGCAGGCTTTTCCGGAAGTAAATAACATGACTATTATTAACACCCTGCAACAAAGTAGTAACAAAGCTGCAACACCTGACGACCGCACTGGCTACGGTATTCCTGATGTAAAAAAAGCTTTTGTAAGGCTGATAAAACAACTGTTTACCAAACAAATTACGCAAAGCAACTGCAGGGCTAATTTGCAATGGGCGGTAAAAACTGATTCGGTAATAAATGTGGTTATAGAAAGAAAACTTTCTACAGAAACCAATTATACAACAATAAGTACGCTTAATTCCCCCGGTGCTGCATTTGCATCAAGAAACTTCAGTTATTCGGAAGATTTAATAAACTTTACTGCCACCTCTGTTACTTACAGGCTGCGTATTGATATTGCAACAGACACCAGTTTTTATTTAGACAGTGCCACTATAAGCTTTACACCAAAGCCTGTATTGGGTAATGATAAAACAGCTGCTGTATGTACAGGTAACAGCATTAATTTAACCACACAGTTTACCACAACCGGGTTAACCACCGTATGGACTTTAGGAGGAAACACCATTACAACTCCTGCTGCTGTTGTAACAGCAGGTACTTACCAATTAGTTGCCGCTAATATTTCTGGCTGCGCCGATACTGCATTAATTACTGCAAGTTTTTTAACCAAGCCAAACTTAGGCATAGATAAAACTGTAAGCAAATGCACAGACAGTACAGCTAATTTAACTGCACAGTTTAATACAACAGGGCTAACTGCTTTGTGGACATTTAATGCAGCAACAGTTACCAACACAACGGCTGTTGCAACACCAGGCACATACCAGTTAATTGCAACTGCCACCGGCGGCTGTGCAGACACTGCATTGGTTACACTTGCAAATGATGCAGCGCTTTGCCCAGTTGTGGTGGAAAAAATAACTATTGGCCCCAATCCTGCAGCAGATAATCTTACGATTAAAATAATTAGAGTTGCAGCAGCTAAAGCAACCATTATTATAACGAATGCAGCAGGGCAGCAGATTTATGTAAATACAAACCAACAAGCGGCAGGCGGACAAACCTATACTGTGCCAATGAAAAAACTAAGTGCAGGAATTTATTTTGTTACAGTAAAAATTAATGATAAAGAAGAAGTGGTAAAAGCGGTAATGAAGCGGTAGTTACCTTCTCTTGAGTAGTAAATAAGTTTAAAAAAATGTATGTTCTAAGAATGTGAATGTAAGGTTAGGTAGTAGAAATCGATATAGTTTTAGTATACAACCCGCCTTCGACAAGCTCAGGCTGACATTTTTTAAATTGAGGAGCTATCCGATTTTGTAAACACAGCCACAAACATACTGTCGGCTTTTTTATCGTAACCTTTTAATAATTCCATGTGCAGCAGTTGCAGGTGGAATTTTTCTTTTATATACTGAGCTATATCCTCATTTTCTTTTTTAAAAACAGAGCAGGTAATATAAAACAACAACCCATTATCATTTAAATACAATACAGCGTTGCTAACTATTTGCTGTTGGCGCATTGCATATTCAGCTATGCTTGTTGTTTTAAAATGATACAGATTTTCCGGCGTACGGCTCCAGGTACCGCTGCCGGTACAAGGCACATCACAAACAATAATATCAAACTTTGTAACAGGGTCTTTGGTGTAAAGGCCCTTATAACCCAGCTCCGGAAATTGAAACTCAGGCTGGCTAACATCGGCCACAAAATAGTTATAGTCCTTTATACCAGCTTTTGTAAAGCGCTGGTGCAGGTTAAACAAAATATTAAGCCGTATGTCGCTTACAGTAAGCGTTACTTTGCGTTTTAGCACATCATACAATAAAATTGATTTGCCGCCGCTGGCAGCGCAGCAATCCCATGCAGTAACCTGCTTTTGATTTAACGACAGGTTTTTTAAAAAATTAAATACCTGCTGCGAATTATAATCCTGTATCACCACTTCTCTGTCTGCTTCAATTACATCATCCAGCTTAGTGGCATTACTTAGTGCTATACATTCATCATCTATTAAGGCAAGCGGTATTTTTTCTTTTTGCAGCTTTTGTACTACGCCGTTTTTTTTGTGTGGCCGCAGGCGCAAAAAAAGCTTGGGCTGTTTTAAAAACGACTCCGCATATTTAATATGGCTTACTGCAGCACTCAGCTCATCTTTAAATACTACTATTTTTTTTACCGAAAACTTTATAAAAGCAATTTTATCAGCAACGGATTTTGTTATTACTTCATTCCACTCAGGTTTAAAATAATGCAGTACCTCATTGTGTAATGACTCACTTAAAAAAATACCGGTTAAAATTTTTTCTTCCACATTTTTAAACTCACCAAACCCGGTGCGGTAGTAAGCATAACAAAGGGAGGAAATGTGCTTTCTGTCTTTTGAGCCATGCTGTTTATTAGCAGCAAAATATTTTTTAAGGTACACAGCCAATGGCTCACCGCCGTGATAGGCAGCAATAATTTTTTTAGCCGTATTCATCCAGCTTTGATAGCGCATAACTGCAAAAATAAAAAAGCCTGCACAATAATTGCAGGCTTTGCTGTAATAAAGGTTAATTATTTAATCAGCGGCTTTATAACATTTGAGGAGCTGTACCTGGCCATTGTGGCTAACTTTCACAAAATAAACACCAGCAGTCAAATTGGCTGTATTTATTGTTTTTGCAGATGTACCCGGCATTGCGTTGTAAACAAAAGCCTGTATCGCTTTACCATCTGCAGCAAATAGCTGTATGTTGTAATCGGTGTTTTTTTTATTTTGCAGCCAAAGGGTAATACTGCTGCTTATTATACTTGATTGCAGCTTTGGTAAATCTTCTCCATTAGGGCTTTTAATATAAAATACATCAGAAAATTTGTAGCGACCATCTTTATCTGTGTATTTAATGCGTACATAAAATCCTTCTTTACTGCTCCAATTTATAGTTTCGCTGTAAAATGCAGTGGCGCTATTTTTGGCAGGCACTGTACGGCGGGCAATAAAATTTTGAGGTGTTTTTTCGGCTGTTTGTATTTCGAAATAAGCCACATTCAATTCGTTTTCTGTATTCCAATTTACAGTTAGTTTACTATCATTATAATTTACTACCACATTACTAAGGTTAAGCGGCAATATATTAGCTCCTAAAAAAGCAGACACCACACAGGCAAAGCGGTTGATACCATATACTTCATAAGCCGGGTTAGGGCTTGGTAAATCAATACCCATTGGGCTGCCGGAACGTAACACATTGGGATTACTCCAATAATTTAAACGGGAACATGTAAATCCATTTGCGGAACACTGATCGTTATATGCCAGAATAGTACGCCATCTTGCAGTTGTTGGCAAGCCTGAGGGTATTACTGCCTGGTTAACATATCCGTGGTGGTGAGCGCAGGGCAAGGTGCTTGTGCTTACATACCAGTCGTGCTGCAAGCCCATATTATGCCCCAGCTCATGACTCATTGAGTAGTTACCCACTACACAATTATAAACGGTAACATTAAAACCATTACTTGCAGAGTAATTGGTTGCACTGGTATTCAGATAGCCAACACCACAGGTATTGGTAGGTGATGCCACAATAAGAGAAACCAAATCAGCCAGATGAAGGTTACGTTCTGTATGTACATCATCCATTATACCATCTCCATTGGTACGGAGCCTGCTTAAGTCAGTACTGGTGGTACCACTTTCGGTATAGGTTACCTGATAAGTATGCACCAGGTTAAAACTTATATTGCCGCCTACACCTGAATTGCTATTGGCAACATTCATATTAGTTACAGCAGTGGTAATGCTGGATACTGTTGTGGCAACGCCACCAAAGGCAGTAGCTGCTGCAGGGGTGTAACAAACCATTATATCAATAACAACTCCCGGTACAGTACAGGGGTTTGCTGCATCGCAAACATTATAGTTTAAGGATGATGTGGGAGGCGGTGCAATAAAATCATCTTTCTTATCCTGCTGTATATAACTCAGCTCTTCTAATTTTGATACAGCAAAAATTTCATCTTCAGTTTGCTGTATAATGTACTTGTGTAAATTGTCATCGGTAATCATACCATGCCACCGGTTTTTATATTTAGACAGTACTACGCTGCTGTTAGCAGCATTATTTATTTTTCCTGTAAATGATATTGCTCCGTTGGTGTATGTGTACCATTTATCTTCAGTAACGTCAATTATTGTTGACGCATCCAGCTTCATGGTAAATTTTTGTGCAGGGCTAAAGTCGGCTTGTTTAAAATATGTGGTGGTACTGTAGTTTTGTAATAAACCCACAGGTAGTGTTTTCGCTGCTGTCATCTCTGCCGGAGGCACTATAACGGAGAAAAAAGACTGTTGTGCAGTTAATGAATAAACGAGCAACTGAAAGGCAATTAGCGTGGCAAGCTGTTTCATGATTAATGCTTTAAGGCGGTTATTAAATAATCAAATGTAGTAATTTAACTACAAACCTTAAGCATTTTACCAGCTTACAATTCCAGCAAACTTTTTACCGGGTCTTTTCCAAACAACATTAATTGCGGATTTTCCAGCAA
>JAGVCC010000482.1 GCA_020059395.1 Chitinophagales bacterium
AGCAGGAGGTTTCTGCTGGCAGTACCATTACCAATAACAAAATCGTTACCAGTGCTGTAGAGGTACGCATTGTTAGCACCATCTAAAACAGGGTATGTGGCATTAGTAAAGCCACTTGAGTTAATACCCATATCAATGTAGTTAACCGATTCTGTAGCATTATTGGCACTGGCCACCACATCGGCACTTGCGGTGTTGCCGTTGCTGCGGTTTTGAATGTTTAACTGTAAGTAGTTATTTAAACTGCCTTTGCCACTTATAACATTAAACGAAGTTGTGGTGCCGGCATCTACTAATAATTTTTCGGGGTTGGTGCCATCTAAGGTGGTTGTGCCTAAAGCTACCTGGCCATTTGCCATCAGCCTCATTTTTTCTGTGTTATTGGTTATAAACGGAATGGCATAGTTGCTGATGGGCCCAAGTGATTTCACTGCGCCAACAGCATTTCCATTTTCATTCCAGTTAAGGCCGGTACTGCCCGGCTGATTTTGACTGGATATCATCCAATTACTGCCATTGCTTATTACTTCAATGCTTTCATTGGTTTCATCAAGCGTCCAAAATGATAATCCATCTATTGTTTGAGATGCTGTGGTGGCAATAGTGATTAGCGCTGCTGTGGCAGCAGCATTTTTAATGGTGTATTTACGGCCAGTGCAACCTGCTGCAGTTGGCAATGTTGCAGTAGCTGCTGCGGTGCCGGTAAAAACAAGTATGTTATCTGTATTGCCAATGGCAGTGTTTGCTGTAAATGAGCGGTAGTTTAGTGCCACAGAACCCCTTACATCCATAGTGGAATGTGGTGTTGCTGTGCCAATACCAATTTGTGCAACAGCTGCGGCACAACTAAAAGTAAAAAGCACTGTTATTTTTATAAATTTAAACTGCATAGGATATTGTTTTACTTCGTTATTTCAATCGCTTTTATTTTTGCCATTCTACTATCAACCCAAGTACCGCACTTTTTTGTTTTGATGCAGGGTTAAACAGGTACAAAGGCACAGTGATGTTTCCAGAGCTGAAACCCAGCAATATTCCAGGTGCTGTTGTAACCCCGTTTTTATATAATATTGTTTGCTGCAAACTGATGCCTGCATACATTTTTTTTAAAAAACTGTGAGATATTTCTACCCAGTTATAAAAAAAGTTTTCCATTTTATTTTTTGTGTTTATAGTGTATTGTAACTGACTTGAAAAATTAAGCCCTCCATAATCTGCCTCGCTGTTTAGCCCTGCACTTACTCCTTTATATTTTCCAAATACCAAACCTGCCATTGGCGTAATACTAAAAGACATTTTTTTTCCACCGGTAAAACTTTTGCCTCCGTAAACCGATGCTGTATTTATATCTTCATAGTTATACCTGGCTTCTGCATAAAAATTTTTGCTGCCTTTGTAATGCACCACTGGCATCCATATATATTCCTTCCCTGGGTTAAGAATATTATAGTTCTCAACTGTTTTAGTTGACTGTGCCGTAGCATCAGGCTGCATCGTAATGCTCCAGATGATAATTAATAAGGTCCTCTTCGCTTTCAACAATATTTACTTTTGCGTTTATTACTTTGTTATATAACAGTATTTCCTTTAAAAATGGATTCCAGTAAAATATAAGCCGCTCAATGGGTTTCCATAATATTACCCAGCTAAATACATCCAGTGCATTGCTGAAAGTGGAATGCATTCTATGATCCTGGCCTAATATCATTGGTAAAACTCCCTGACATATCATCACCACAATAAAACTCATCAATAGTAACACGTAGTTTCTTTTTTTAAATTTTTCAAATTCACCTTGTTTTATTTTTTGCTGAATTTGATAATGACGGCGTATTGTATTTACAAGCGGATCTATTATAAAACGCATATTGCCACTACTCTGGCAAAATATCTTAAAGTCAATATTAGTGTGGCGCCTCGCTGGTTGCAGTGTTTGGTTTAAGTAATCCTGAAAATCATGACTTAACTGCCTGCGCCCAAGTGGCGCAGGATCATGCGGATTGAAATATGAATAAACAGTTTTCTCGTTTATCGATAAAAAAATGCTTATACGCCTGACACTGTTTTTTTTCATTACTGCAGTTTTTGTAAGGATGATAAATCATGTAGTAAAAATTAATTACTGCCGTTAAACATACTAACGGTGGTTTCGCAAAAATCTTTTTCAGAGGCCTGTCAGGAAATGCAAGGACTTATTGTAGAAGCCTTGCTACAAATATTTTTTACAATGCTGCTGTAGTGTAACTAAGTAGTATTTTACAATATGATTTTACTTACTAAAGCAATGGTATTTCCTGCACCTTCGCTTGCGGATACTGACGGGTTGCTTGCTATTGGCGGCGATTTAAAACCTGAACGGTTGCTTACTGCTTACAGAATGGGAATTTTTCCCTGGTATAATGAAGGCGAAATAATACAATGGTGGTGCCCCAACCCAAGGTTTGTTTTATACCCTGATGCATTAAAGGTGAGCAACAGTATGCAAACTGTTTTAAACAATGGTACTTACCGTTTTACTGTAAACAGGGCTTTTGATGCGGTAATAAAAAATTGCAAAAACATAACAAGGCCTGGGCAAGATGGCACATGGATACAGGATGAAGTGGTGCAGGCATACACACAGTTACACCTGCAAGGCTATGCTGTAAGTGCAGAAGCATGGCAGGATGGTGAACTGGCCGGCGGGCTTTACGGCATCCGCATGGGGAATATTTTTTTTGGCGAAAGTATGTTCAGCAAAAAAAGCAATGCCAGCAAATTTGCATTTATTAATTATGTGCAGCAATTACAAAGCGAAGGGGTGGTGCTGATAGATTGCCAGGTATACACACAGCATTTAGAAAGCTTAGGCGCAAGGATGATAAGCAGAGACTTGTTTTGTAAAATACTGCAACAGGAAATTAAGTGATGCGCCTGTTGCAGTACATAAGCAGAGATGACACCTCTACGAAAATAATTATTATTTTAAATTCTATGTGAGAGGTGTCACCTCTTTCCTTCCCGCAATGTCTCCTTA
>JAGVCC010000185.1 GCA_020059395.1 Chitinophagales bacterium
GGCATCCCGGGATAACAACGCTTTGGATAGGAATAAAATATTTTAAAGCCGCTATGCAGGGATGGATGATAAACAGAAATGTGTCCACACGATAGGAAAGCATTCGGGAAAGAGGTCAGCGGTTCGAACCGGCTATTCTCCACAAACAAAAAAGGTTGTCTTTGCAGACAGCCTTTTTTATATGCTTTAGTGTAAATAAACAGTTTAGGTAATGGATATATTTTATTACTGTGGTTTAATAAAATCTCCTCGGTATGGACTAAATACATCTATCAACATACCTGCCTTTTTACAAACAACACCATGCCACTTATCGGGTGATGCATAGAATGTATCTCCGGTGTTTAATATTTTTTTAACGCCATCAACTTCCACTTCAAAACTGCCTGCAGCAATGTAGGTAACCTGCGCATGGTAATGCTGATGTAGTGCGCCAATGGCGTTAGCATTAAACTTTACTTTCACCAGCATAATGGTGTCATCATAGGTCATAATTTTTCGTTGTACGCCTTCGGCAACGGTTTGCCAGGGAAATGCATCGTCCTGAGTAAAAGTTAATTTATGCGTATTCATGTTGTACACTTTTTTTAGATGAAAATGTATTTTGCAAATATGGTTTTTAAAATTGAGTTTGTAAAATGTAATCAAAGCACCTAAAAAAGATATCAAAGCTAAAGCATCTTAATAAAAAAAAGAGGCAGAATATTTTGCCTCTCTTTTTCTTATGCCGGAATTTTCCTTGCAATTTCCCTTTCCCAAAATCTGTGTTGCCCTGCGTTTTTAATAAACACAGTTATATCTCCCTCGGTATTTACGCCGGCACTGGATTGTTTTATTTTTAGTTTTTTGTGTAACTGTGTTTCTTCAATTAAAGTGTCGCATGCTTTGTCAAAGCCAATGGCTTTGCAATGTTTATACGCTTCGTCAATAAAATGTATGGCCTCAGGGGTATTGGCAAGTGCAGTAATGCAGGCATTGCCACCAATTACATACACCGCATCCATAAGCACCGAAGCACAATTGAAAAAAGTTTTGTCTGCCTTCACTTTTGTTCCATTGGTACCTTTAATATCTCCCAGTTTATCGGCTATCAATACAGGCTTACCACCAGCACCTTTCACGGCCTTTGTTAAAGCATCCAATTGTTTTTCATCAAATCCATCGGCAAGCAAAATAGCAATTTGCCGGGTGGCAATGGAGCCTTTTTTGGTGTTGGCCATACTCAATGCTGCCGACTTTTTTAAAGACGGCTGTTTGATAATTGGCTGGTATAATTTATTGTTAGCATCAGCCGGTACCGCATGGTTTACATAAGGGTGTACTTTAACAGGAATGGCCATGCCTGTTTTTTCGGCCACATATTTAGCAAGCTCCATATCAATATTCGTAAGGTTATTTACCATCCGTTGCTTAATGGCTGCATTTTCAAGTTTTGATAATTCAAAGCTAAAGGCATCTTTAATATGCTGCTTTTCAAAATCGGCCTGCGAATTGTAAAACAAAATAGCCTGCGAAAAATGATCGAAAAATTTTGGCGCCTTTGCTCTAATTTTAGCGCCTTCAGATACGGCTGCATGAGATACAAAGCCTCCTTCTTTAAATTTGGCTTGAAACGGACAGCCACTACCCAATGAATTAGGCGAATAATTTACTTTACCCGTGGTTACCTGATGGCGGGAAAAGCCATCTCTTTGATTGTTGTACACTGTATGTAAAGGGCGGTTTATTGGCAGCTCATTAAAGTTAGCAGAGCCCAGTCTGTGAAACTGCGTATCGGTATAGGAAAATATTCTTCCCTGTAATAGTGGGTCATCAGTAAAATCTATGCCGGGCACTATATTGGCGGGGCAAAAAGCAACCTGCTCTACTTCAGCAAAAAAATTATCTGGCACTTTATTTAACGTCATAGTACCAATAATTTCAACAGGCACTAATTCTTCCGGTATTAGCTTAGTTGGATCCAGAATATCAAAATCAAATGTATGCTCATCTTTTTCAGGAACTATTTGCACACCCATTTCCCATTCTGGAAAATTTCCCTCTAAAATGGCTGCTAATAAATCTCGGCGGTGAAAATCCGAATCCTTACCCGAAATACGCTGTGCTTCATCCCATGCTACTGAATGCACACCCAGCTTTGGTTTAAAATGAAATTTTACAAAATGTGCCTGGCCTTTTTCATTAATCAATTTATAAGTATGTACACCAAAGCCTTCTATCATGCGATAGCTGCGTGGAATAGTTCGGTCGCTCATTGCCCACATAATCATATGAATGGATTCGGGCATCAGTGAAATAAAATCCCAGAATGTATCATGTGCAGAACCCGCCTGTGGCATTTCATTGTCCTGCTCAGGTTTAACTGCATGAACAAGGTCAGGAAATTTTGTTGCATCCTGTATAAAGAAAACGGGAATATTATTACCCACCAGATCAAAATTTCCCTGTTCAGTATAAAACTTTATTGCAAAGCCCCGTACATCTCTTGCTAAATCTGTGGAGCCCCTGAAACCGGCAACTGTGGAAAAGCGGACGAATAAAGGTGTTTCAACATCTGTGTCAGTCAAAAAATTTGCGCAGGTGTATTTTTTTAAACTTTTGTGCAATTTAAAAACACCGTGTACACCAGTGCCCCTTGCATGCACCACTCTTTCGGGAATACGTTCCCGGTCAAAATGTGCCAGTTTTTCTCTCATGATAAAATCTTCCAGCAA
>JAGVCC010000440.1 GCA_020059395.1 Chitinophagales bacterium
CTTTCAAAATTTTTACGTGGTGTAGTAACCCATTCCGTATTGTTCATTAAAAAACGGCTCAAGTTATATTCATCAACCGGTGTCAGGTCAAGGTCGGTCCATTCAGGATATTTATCAATGCCGGTAGTACTGTCTGCGTAGCCCATACGTGCACTATCTAAAAACTCCGCCTGCCTTACAATAGCCTTACGGTTGAAAGGGCGCAGGGTACTGAAATTAAGATGGGTGTTGGTTTGCTGTTTTATTTCAAGCCTGTCAACAAAATGAATATCTTTTGCACCTTGCGAAGTATAGGTTGATTGCGCCGTTGCTAAAACAGGACAAATAAAAAACAGCAGTTTGGTAAAGCTTTTAATAATTTGCATTAAATAAAACAGTTTAACCGGGTAAGTAAATTTATGTATATGCAAAAATACCTTTTTAAAAACATTCAGGTGGTAAATGAGGGAAAAATAAAAACACTGGATGTTTTAACTAATAATGGCAGGATTGAACGCATTGACAACACAATTGACACTAAAGAAAACATAATTGAAATAAACGGCGAAGGCAAACATTTGCTGCCAGGAGTAATTGACGACCAGGTGCATTTTAGAGAGCCCGGCCTTACACACAAAGCAGATATTTATACTGAAAGTAAAGCAGCTGTTGCAGGCGGCACTACCAGCTTTATGGAAATGCCCAATACCGTACCCAATGCTTTAACCGGGCAACTGCTTGTGGACAAGTACAACATTGGGGCAAACACCTCTTTAGCTAACTATAGTTTTTATATGGGTGTAAGCAATGATAACGCAGATGAAGTACTACAAATGAACAAGCATAAAAAAGAGGTGTGTGGCGTAAAAATTTTTATGGGCAGCAGCACCGGTAATATGCTGGTGGATAACCACAGCACTTTAAACAAAATTTTTAGCGAAAGCGAAATGCTGATTGCCACCCATTGCGAAGATGAACGGATAATTAAAGCCAATTACGAAAAAATAAAAAAAGAAAAAGGTGAACTGGAAGCCGCTGATCATCCCATCATTAGGGATGCGGAAGCCTGTTTTGAAAGCAGTTTAACCGCAATACAATTTGCAAAAAAGTATAACAGCCGCCTGCACATTCTGCATATCAGTACAGAAAGGGAGCTGCAGCTGTTTGGCAATATGCTGCCACTAAAAGACAAACGTATTACCAGCGAAGTATGTGTGCATCACTTACATTTTACGGCTGATGATTATGCACAGCACGGATATAATATTAAATGCAACCCCGCTATAAAAGCACCCAATAACAAAACAGCGTTATGGGAAGCTTTGCTTGATGACCGGCTGGATGTTATTGCCACCGATCATGCGCCGCACTTGCTTGGTGAAAAAGCGCCGCCTTATGAACATGCACACTCTGGATTGCCATTGGTGCAACATTCACTGTTGCTAATGCTGCATTATGCACAACAGGGCAAAATAAGTATTGAAAAAGTGGCGGAAAAAATGAGCCATGCTGTGGCCGACTGTTTTGAAATTGAAAACCGTGGGTATATACGTGAAGGATATTTTGCTGACCTTGTTTTGATTGATACTAACAAACCCTTTACGGCTTTAAAAGAAAATAATTATTACAAATGCGGCTGGAGCCCTTTAGCGAATTTTACCTTTTCTGCATCTGTAGAAAAAACAATGGTGAACGGCCACCTTGTATATAACAACGGTGTTTTTAATGAAACAAAAAAAGGCAGCCGTTTAAAATTCAACAGGTAACATAATTAATAAACTTAAATAAGCCCCTTCAGGGGTTTGGTGTATGCAGGCAGATAAAACCACACTAAACGACCTCTCTATCTTTAATGCTGATGAAGACCAGTCAATTTTTCAGCATTTAAATTTTACCAAATCTGTTGGAGGTAAGGGATGGCTGCGGTATTTTTTAAATAATCCGCACAACACCATTTCAGCTATAACAGAAACGCAGTTGGTTATTAAAAAAATAAGCAGTGTGCAGCAACAGTGGGAAACAAATATTATTACTAACGGCACCATAATGGTACTGGAGCGGTTTTACGAAACCGCCATTGATGAAATACCCGATGCCCCGGGAGCAGTTGGCAGCCTTATGTACCGTCTTTTCAGCAGTGCAGACTTTTCTTTGGTACGCTACTCAATAAAACATTTTATTGATTTTTTACTGGGCATGAAACAGATTGTGGAATTGCTGGATGATGAAAACAATCCGTTACAATTAAAACTTTTATTAGAGCGCATTACGCTGAGGCTTAACAAAACAGGTTTACAGGCATTATTGAAACCGGCAGAAAAAAAAGATTTGCCAAAGGAAAAACTATTGGCCTTAGGACATTTTTTTAAACGCCGCTTTAAGGAAGAAGCTTTTGAGCTGATAGAAATATATAGTAAGCTGGATGCTTATTACAGCATGGCTTTTGCCTGTAAAAAATATAATTTTTGTTTTCCGGAGTTTATTGAAAGTGATGCCCCACAGGTTAGTGCCACGCAGTTGTATCACCCATTGCTGTACACTCCCGTTGCGTACAATGTTGTATTAAATCAGCAGCAGAATTTTTTGTTTTTAACCGGCGCTAACATGGCTGGCAAAAGCACTTTTATAAAAGCAATGGGAGTTTCGGTTTATCTGGCGCATGCAGGCATGGGCGTGCCTGCACAACAAATGCAGCTTACAATGTTTAACGGCCTGCTTAGTAATATTAATGTGGTTGATAACCTTATACAGGGCGAAAGTTATTTTTATAACGAAGTGCAGCGAATAAAAAAGACGATTGAAAAAATTAATGATGGCAAAAAATGGCTGATACTGATAGATGAACTTTTTAAAGGCACCAATGTGCAGGATGCCATGAAGTGCAGCAGCACTGTTATTGAAGGACTGCGTAAAATGCACAA